>JBFIHP010000001.1:0-29083 GCA_041601735.1 Planctomycetota bacterium
CCATCGCGCCGCGCGCCGCGATCTGAGGCGCGAGGATCGCCGGGACTTCGATTCGCGGGTCTCCGACGAGAACCTGCTCTCGGGTTATCGATCGCTCGCGAGCCCGAGCCGGCAGGCGATGGCTCGCGAGGAGATCGAGCGGTTCGAGGCGGCCTTCGACCGGCTCTCGCCCGATCATCGGGAGGTCCTGCTGCACCTGGGGATCGCCGGGCTCGGCTACCGCGAGACGGCGGCGCTCATGAGTCGCAGCGAGGACTCGATCAAGCAGCTCGCCGTGCGCGCGCGGGCCCGGCTCGCGACCCTCCTCGACTGAGGGCGGACTTTTTCTCGAGAATCACCGGCACCGGAAGCGAGCGTTCCTTCCCGAGGATCAGACCCAGATTCCCGAGGAGAGTCCCCCATGCTTCGCAGACCCGAGACGTCCTTCCCCGCGATCGCGGCCGGCCTCGCGATCCTCCCGATCCTCGCGCTCTTGGCCTGCTCCGGCGGCAACGGCGGCAACGATGGCGGCTTCGCCGCCGCCAGCGCGACCATCGGCCCCGGCGGCGGGCAACTGAGCTCGTCCGACGGACGGCTCAGCCTGATCTTCCCGGCCGGGGCCGTCGCGGCTCCGACCCTGATCACGATCACGCCGCTCGCGGCCGCCGATCTGTCGCCGGCCGCGCAGGGGCTCGAGCCCGATCGGGCCTACCGGATCGATCCGGCCGGGATGACTCTCGCCCAGCCCGCGCAGCTCTCCTTCGACATGTCGGCCGCCGTACTGAGCGAGGGGACGGGGCTGCTCCCGGTGCCGCCCGTGCGGGTCGTCTTCGCCGACGACCCGACGGAACCTCTCCCGGGTCTGAAGACGCTGCTCGACTCCGTCATCGGGCTGCCGCGCGCCGACGCCACGATCGGACGTCTGGGCGAGCTGCTCTTCCACGAGAGCCGCTACGGCAACGTCACGGTCACGCCGCCCCTGTCGATCCCGGCCGGCGGCTCCGCGCCCGTCACCGCCACGATCGATACGAGTCTCTCGACCGACGGTTCGAACGCGAGCTGGCGCTCGGTGACGACCAACGTGACCGACGACCTGTCCGACACCTTCGTGCCCTTCACGGGGAGCTACAACCTCTTCTGCCCCGGCATGGCGACCTCCGGCGGCGTGACCCTCACGATCAAGTACACCGCCCAGATCCAGCTCGGCACGCCCGAGGGAATCCTGAATCAGTCCGAGGAGGCCGTCGCCGAGTTCGTCTTCCCGGTGGTCTGCCAGGGCATGACGGGCGCTTCGGTGATCCCCGGCGTGGTGTCGCTGGCCGGCATCCTGGACTCGGTCGAGAGCATCCAGGTGATCTCGCGTCCCGGGTCGAACTTCGAGCCGACCGGTCACCCGATCGCGCAGCTCGCCTACCTGCTCGTCGCCGGCGAGATCCCGGGCGGCGGCGGCCCCGGGGCCGCGATCGTCGATCCCAGCAACTGGACGCTCCCGTCGTTGATCCCGGTCGGCGGCCTCGGCACCGCCTTCGACGCGCATCTCATCCCCTCGCCCGGGGGCACCCGCGAGGCCCTCTTCACCAGCGGCACCGAGGGTTTCCTGATCGAGACCCTGCCGGGAGGCAACCTCGCCTCCGGCGGACTCCTCAGCATGGGCTTCCACGAGGACGCGAGCGAGGTGGCCGACGATCCGGCGAACGGCATCGCGGCGGCCATCGGCGCCACCCTGCGGATCGCGAGCATCGACGACTCGCTGGGCGTCCAGTTCCAGGACTACGGCTTCTCGCAACAGGTCCGTTCCGCGGCCGTGAACGCGACCAGGACGCGGGCGCTCGTGATCCGCGCCACGAGCAACGATCTCGTCGAGGCCATCCTCGACCCCACGAGCGGCCTCGTGATCTCGGAGAACCTCGTTCGCGGCCTGGGCAGCGCTCCCCGGCGCATCCGCTGGGACCCCTCGAGCGGTCTCGTGGGCATCTCCGACTTCGTCGACAGCACGGTCACGGTGCTGAGCTGGGACGGTGCGACGACGCCGAGCATGATCGGCACCGCGAACGTGGGGCTGGGACCGGTCGGGATCGACATCGTGGATGGCAACGTCCTCTCGGTCGGCTTCGGCGACGACTCCTTCACGCGGATCGGCGTCGATCTCATCAACCTCAGCATCGCGCAGGTGACGACGCTGCCGATCCCCTTCACGCCGGTGAACGGCACGAGCTTCAATCCGGGTCACGTGAAGGCCATCGGGGACGCCGACAAGAGCGTGGTCATCAGCAACTTCGGTGACCAGTCGGTGACCTTCCTCGGCAACGCCTATCCCTAGACGTCGAGAGGGGTGACGGAGCGACGAGACCCGGCGATGCGAAGAGGGCCGGGCTCGTCGCGCCTCACTTCTCCGCGATCACGAGCTCGAGGCGAAAGCCCACGTGGCCCAGGGCCTCGCGGCTCTCGAGGCCCCAGGCGTAGGTGAGCTCGAAGCGCGCGGGCTCGGCATGCTGCCAGCTGCCGCCGTGCACCGGACGCTGGGCGCGCTCCTCCCAGAACCAACCGCGGCAGAGCTCCGAGACGCCGCCGGCGGTGTCGTAGAGGCCCGTCGTGGTCTCGTCGATCGGATACCGCAGGCCCGGTTCGAGGCAGGGTCGTTCGGTCGCGAAACAGGACTTCGCGTAGTGCGGTCGGAAGTGATCGCCCCAGGGGAAGCGCCTGGACCTGCCGTCCGACTTCACGACGACCTGCCAGGACCGCCACTCGGGAAGGCGGAAGGTCCAGCTCCTGCCCGCGGCGCGCGCTCGCTCGCTGCGCCAGGCCGCGTAGGCCTCGGCGGCGGCGAATGAGACCCCGTGGACCGGCACTTCCGGCCCGATGCCTTCGGGCAGCGCGACGCGTCCGTCGTCGTCGATCGGCCAGGGCCCGGGAAGCTGCGGGACGAGGAGGGGATCGAGAGCGGTCCTCGCGCTCAGGAACTCCAGGTACTCGCCGCAGTTGAGTTCGCGGTCCATCACGATCATCGACTCGCCGTAGTACGACCAGGCGCGGACGAAGGGGCGAGGGATCTCCTCCCGCGGGATCAGCTCGAGATCGATCGGGCGCTCCGGCCCGACGACGGTGATGCGCTCCGGTTCGTGACCCTCGGCGCGCACGAGGAGGAGCAGTTCGTCACCCTCGACCTCGTGATCGACGAGCGGCGTGCGACCGACGAAGGAGGCCGCGCCGTGGAAGAGCGGGGCGGCCGTGGCGCGGACCAGGAGATCGGCCGGAGCCTCGAGCTCGAGGGTCTCTCCATCCCGCCAGACGAGCAGGTCCAGGGGGCGCTCCGGGCCCGACTCCGAGCGGCGCGTCAGGCGATCGAGTTCCGCGGCGCCCTCCCGGACCTCCGCGCCGTCGAGCGCGAGCACGAGGTCCTCCGGCTCGAGCGGCGCTGCGGACCAGCGCACCCGCAGCGCGAGACGTCCGGGCTCCGGGCCTGCGGACCCACGGAAGGGGATCGGGACGAGGCGAGGCTGGCCGTCCTCGACCAGGTCGTCGTGACGGCGAAAGACGAAGGCATCGACCCGTGCGCCCGGCGGATCCGTCGTCAGGTTGATCTTCCTCCGCGGCCGCACGGCCGCCGCGAGATCGCCGTCGGGATCGTGCTCCCGCACCCGCGCGGCGAGGAAATCGACCATCACCTGATCTCGTCGCGCGCGGGCCACGCGCCAGCGGTCGAGGTAGAGCCGGGCACGGAGACGCTCCGGGCCCTCGAGCTCCGGGTCGAGATCCTCGACCCGTCGCAGGATCTCCATCACCTGGGTGAAGATCCTCTCGCTCGAGGTCTGCGCCAGCTCGAGCCGGCGTTGCTCCCGATCGAAGGCCGCGACCTCCTCGGGGGCGTTCACCTCGCGATGGATCTCGGCCTTCCGCCACTCGAACTCCTGGATCCGTCGCGGCAGATCGTCGGTCTCGCGGAGGTACTCGTCGAGCAGCCGCACGGCCCCCGCCAGTTCCGCCCGGGCCTGCGCCTCGCGGTCGATCCGATCGCGTCGCTCGGCCAGGAGCTGAAGGGTCGTCGCGGTCATGACGGCGAGCAGAAGGACGCCGAGCATGCCGGCGACGACGGGGCGACGCGCCACGAATCGCCGGGCTCGACGCAGGGCGCCGGGGGGGCGCGCCGAGACCTCGCGTAGATCCAGCACCGCGTCCAGATCGTCGGCGAGGGCCGCGGCGTCGGGGTAGCGATCCTCGGGGCGCTTCTCCATCGCCTTCTCGACGACGCGTGCGAGATCGGAGGACACGCGCGGCTCGACCTTCCTGATCGGCGGGGCGTCCTGCGTGAGGATGCGGTGGAAGAGCTCCTCGGCGCGACTGCCCTCGAAGGGCGGCCGACCAGCGAGGATCTCGTAGAGCGTGACGCCGATGGCGTAGACGTCGGTGGTCGGTCCGACCGCGTCATGGTCGCCCCGGATCTGCTCCGGGGCCGCGTAGTGCGGCGAGCCGATGAAGGCACCGGTGAGCGAGAGCGTGGTCTGGTCGAGCCCGCGGGTGAGGCCGAAGTCGATGACGACGATGCGGCCCTCGTCGGTGACCAGGATGTTGGCGGGCTTCAGGTCGCGATGGACGATCCCGGCGGCGTGGGCGACCGCGAGCGCGCGGG
The DNA here is from genome assembly GCA_041601735.1 of Planctomycetota bacterium. Lineage (GTDB taxonomy): Bacteria > Planctomycetota > DRQF01 > JACKGY01. The sequence goes on from JBFIHP010000001.1 coordinate 4,607, forward strand.
CCACGTCACGCGCCCAACCGACCGCGCGGCGCAGATCGAGGCCCTCGCGCTCGCGCAGGACCTCGTCGAGGGGGCGGCCGTCCACCAGTTCCATGGCGATGTAGGCCTGTTCGCCGATCTGGCCGTGCTCGTGGATGCCCACGATGCCGGGGTGGTCGAGCCTGCCGAGGGCCTCGGCCTCGCGCCGGAAGCGCTGCAGGAGCGAGGCCGACAATCCGCTCGTGCGGAGCACCTTCAGCGCGACCCGCAGTCCGTCCTTCTCGCGGACGGCGGCCCAGACCTCGGCCATGCCGCCTCGACCGAGGAAGTCCTCGAGGCGGAAACCCGCAAGACGGGGTCGGCGCCCCTCCGGCGACCCGGAGAGGCCGAGGCGACCCAGGATTTCCAGGCGTCTCCGGATGGCGTCGGCCTGTCCGGGATGGCGGGCGATGAGCTGCTCGAGGTCGGCGCCCTCGTCGGCCGCGCCGAGGATCTCGATCAGGATCGCCTCGATGTCATCGATGGGCTCGTCGTGCACCCGGTCAGCCTACCAGCCGATCCCGGCCCGGTGAACGCCCGAGCGGAGGCGGGGCCGTCGCGGTCGGCTCAGATCAGGCCGGACCCGAGGCCGACGGCGATCGCGAGGAGGAGCGTTCCCGTCAGGGTCTGCACCGTGCGCATCTCGACCTTGTGCAGGTAGCGCTTGCCGATCATGACCCCGCTGAAGGCCGCGAGCATACCCGCCGCGATCAGGGGCCACTGCTCCGCGCCGATGGGGTTCTCGGCCTTCGCCAGGAGGAAGAGCAAGAGGTAGGTCGCGATGCGCGCCATGTCCACCATGAAGCCGATCGTCGCGTTCGTGCCCACGAAGGCCTGAGTCGAGATGCCGACCTTGGCGAGAAAGGCCGAGCGCAGCGCTCCCTGGTGCCCCGAGAAGCCGCCGAAGAAGCCCGAGAGCAGGCCGCCGACGAGCAGGTACTTCCGATCGAACTTCAGCTCGCGCAGGCCCGGCGCGAGCTCGAAGAGGGCGAAGACGGTCATCAGCGCGGCCATGATCAGCTTGAGCGGGGTGATGACCGCCGTGCGCGGGCCGAGCTCGTAGCGCGCGAGCTCGCCGAGGTGCGCCACGAGGCCGAGGGCGCTCGCCCCGACGAAGGCGGCGAGGATCGCGGGGATGCCGAAGCGCAGGACGAGATCCCGCTCGGCATGGCGACCGACGACGCTGATCTTGAACACGTTGTTGGCGCCGTGCACGACCGCCGTGGCCGCGACCGCGACCTCGAGGGGGAAGAAGAGGGCGAAGACCGGCATCAGGAGCGTGCCGAGCCCGAAGCCGGAGTAGAGGGTGAGGGCCGAGACGAGGAGCGCGGCCAGGGTGACGATCAGGATGTCCACGTCGAACTCCGATGGGCCCGGTCAGCGGGGAATGCGGAGCACGACGATCAGGCGCTCGCCCTCGCCGCCGATCCAGGTCGGCGTCTGGCCGGCGGCCCGGATGGCCTCCTCCGCGGCGCTCAGGTTCTTGTGACGGTCCACTGCGTAGTGGTGGAACTCGTCGGCGGTGGGGAAGAGGATGCCGGCGCCGAGGGCGCGGACCTGCTGCTCCACCTCGTCGACCAGGCCATCAGGGACCTCGCCCGGACTGAAGGGGATGCCGCGGCACATCGGGTTCAGCTGCGGATCGATGCTCGAGACCCGGCCGTTGGCGTTCTGGAACCAGGCCGTGGACGGCAGGGCCCGGCCGTCGAGCTCGGCCGCCGCGGCGACGACGAAGAGCAGGCGATCGAGCTTCTTCGCGTGGGGCTTCTCGACCTCGAACTGGATCAGGTCGCCGGCGATGACCTCGAAGGCCAGGCCCTGCTGTTTCTTCTCGCCGATCGTGCTGCGCCCGTGCTCGCCCATGAGGCGCATCCCGTGGCGCCAGACCTCGACCTTGCCGCCGTTCTCGAACCAGATGCGGACCGTTCGCTTCGGCTCCGAGTCGAACTCGAGCCTGGTCAAGCGATCGAAGGTCGCGCGCCATTCCGCCGAGACCGACTCCTCGCCGCGAGCGAGGATGAGGGCGCGGATCGCGCGCGCCCCGGGCGGACAGGGGTAGGCCTCGTACTGGCCGATCATGTCGTCCAGCAGCTCGTCGCGGGCCTCGCCGAGCTGCTCCACCAGCTTGGCTGCGCTCTTCGTGATCACCGGACTCACGGGCCGCTCGTCGCTGCGGTCGAGTCCCTCGAGGCTCCTCTCGATCGCGTCCACCTCGGCGACCATGGTCTCGTCGGGGTAGGTCTCGAGGCAGCGACGGGCGAAGTGGATCGCCTCCGGCGCGGCGGCGTAGCAGCGCGCCTTCATCACCTTCTCGAGGTGCTTGATCGCCCGGGTCGGCATCGCACGGAGCTGGGGCTCGGAGGGCTTGAGGCCGCCCTGCTTGGCGATGAGCGCGAGGCTCTTGCCGGTCTCGGGCGGCAGGAGATCACGCTCGGCGGCGCCTAGCGCGACCTGGGTCCACCAGCGCGCCGCGTGCCGCTCCTTGTTCTCGATCAGCGCACGCACGAGCTGCTCGACCGTCTTCAGCTCCCAGTTCCCCGCCCGCAGCTCGGAAACGAGCCGCTTCTCGCGACTCTCCTTCGGCGCCTCATCGCCCTGCGCGTGGAGCGGCCCCGCGACGAGGAGGCCGAGAATCAGTCCCAGCAAGATCGCCTGCCCTGCCCTGACTGCCTGTCGCGAACCGGCCGCGCTCGTCGCCATCGCTTCATCCTCGAAGGTGTGATCATGGTCGCCCGCGCATTCTGCCCGAGATCCGGGCCGATGCGGAGGCCTTTTCCTGCCGTCGTGCCCGCGGCCCGCGCCCGCAAGCCCTTTCGGGCATGCGCTTTGCTTCCATCACTCCCACTCGATGTTGACCCATGGACACGGGAGTCGAACCATGCCGAGGATGCCCTTGCGTGTTCTGTCTTCGCTTCTTGTCGCGGCCGCGCTCGGCGCCGGCTCGTTCGCCCAGGTCTCGATCGTGCCCACCGAGGTGCAAATGCCGGGGACCCAGGCGCTTGAGGTCGGGACCCCGCAGTCGGTGAGCCACTGCGACAACTGTCACGGCGACTACGACCCGGCGGTCGAGCCGATGCACAACTGGTCGGGGAGCATGATGGCGCATGCCGGTCGCGACGCGATCTACTGGGCGGCCACCGCCGTGGCTGAGCAGGATTTCCCAGGTGCGGGCGATCTCTGCATCAGGTGCCACAGTCCGCGGGGCTGGTACGACGGTCACTCGACACCGACCGACGGTTCCGCGCTCGTCGCCTCGGACGGTGAAGGCGTCGAATGCGACGTCTGTCACACCATGACGAACCCCGACCGCTCCGAGCACCTCGGCACCCAGTTCGCCCCCTTCCTGGCGCACGACGGCGGCACGCCCCCGAAGGGGCACTACGGCAACGGCCAGCTCGTCCTCTGGGACGGTCAGGCGAAGCTCGGCCCCTACGCCAACGCGACCGCCAATCACCAGACGATGGCGAGTTCCTTCCACCGGTCCTCGGAGTTCTGCGGGAGCTGTCACGACGTCTCGAATCCCGTGACCGGTGATCTGGCCCACAACTTCGGCGCCGCGCTCCCGCTGCCCGCCGGCAGCTACAGCGGCGTTCCGGGAACTCCAGTCGCCACCAAGGCGGCCTTCAACAACCCGCCCTACCGCTACGGCACCTTCGAACGCACCTTCAGCGAGCACGTCGCGAGTGCCTTCCCGACGCTGAAGGTGAGCGACTACGGCACACTGCCCGCCGAACTGCAGGCCGGCTCCATCGCGATGGCCCGGAACGCGGCGCTCCAGGCCAGCAACGGTCAAGGCGTAGACTACGTCAGCGGCACGCGCCACTACAGCTGTCAGACCTGTCACATGCGGGCGGTCTACGGTCAGGGTTGCGACAAGAACCCGCCGTACCGGACCGATCTCCCGCTGCACGACCTGACCGGCGGCAACACCTGGATGCCGGACGTCCTCGTCTACCTCGACAACATGAACAAGCTCGTCCTCGGCGGCGGTCTGAACTCCGACCAGCTCGCGGCGCTCGCGGCCGGCAAGCTGCGGGCTCGTCAGATGCTGCAGGATGCGGCCGCGCTCGAGGTCGCCGGCAACGAGCTCAAGGTGATCAACCTCACCGGGCACAAGCTCATCTCCGGATTCCCGGAGGGTCGGCGGATGTGGTTGAACATCAAGTGGTACGACCAGGCCGGCACGCTCCTGCGCGAGGACGGCAAGTACGGCTCGATGACCGTGACGATCGACGGCAATCAGGTGCTCGTCGATACGATCCTCGATCTCGCCGGCACCAACACGCGCATCTACGAGAGTCACGGTGCGATCACCCGGGAGTGGGCGAACCAGCTCATCGGCCTCGGCGTTCCGGCGAGCCTGCCGGTGAGCTTCGATCGCGTCCTCGGTACGGTCAGCTACACGCTCGGCAACGTCGCGGCGCAGGCGCCCGGCACCCATCACGAGTCGCTGCGCGTCGTCCTCCTGAACTCCGTGGTGAAGGACAATCGCATCCCGCCCTTCGGCTTCCGCCACGACGACGCCCTGCAGCGCAACTGTCTGCCCGTCCCGGCGAACCAGTACGGCGATCCCGGTCCCGGCGGGGTCTACGATCACTGGGACAGCCTGCAGCTCGCGCCGCCCGCGGGGGCGGCCACGGCGACGATCGATCTGCTCTACCAGGCGACGAGCTGGGAGTTCGTGCAGTTCCTGCACCTCGCCAACGACGGCTCGATCGCCCACCTCGCGAATGCCGGCGCCGATCTTCTCGATGCCTGGCTCAACACCGGCATGGCGACGCCGGAGATCATGGCGAGCACGACCTGGACCGCGCCGCCGCCGCCGCGCGAATTCGGCATCGCCGATCTCACTTCCCTCGGTCGCGATGCCCTGGGCAATCCCGTCGTCCGGAAGACCTTCAACGCCGGCGACGGCGTCGGTCTTCGGGTCCGAGTCGAGGACACGAACGGGGCGCCCGTAGCCGACGTCGCGCTGACGATCGAGATCCGCAGCCGCTTCGCAGAGCTGCCGCTCGCGACCCTCACGACGACGAGCGACGCGGCCGGAGAGGCCCTCGTCGTCTGGCGGTCCAAGCAGGGCATGAGGAGCGGTCGCTATCGCGCCATCATCGCGGCGGCCGTCAGATCCGGCGACTTCTTCCTGGGCGAACTCGGCGTCATGAGTCATGATTTCGAATTGCGCTGACCCGATCGCGAGAGCAGGACCCTGACGGAGAGACAGCTCGCATGACCGATCGCCTGATCCTCGGCCTCCTGGTCCTGCTCCTCGGTAACGTGTGGAGCTTCGCCCAGGAGCCGGAACCGCCCCTGACCGGACAGGCCCCGGAGCCTTCGCCGCCGCTCGACGTCACCGAGAAGACCCGCAAGGACGAGAAGGCCCTGGCCCGGCTCGAGCGGCCGGGCAAGATCCTCTTCGAGGACGGCTTCGAGTCGGATGACTCCTACGCCAACTGGTTCGAGATCCGCGGCCGAGAAGACGAGCGCGCAAAGATCCTTCGGGACCGGAAGCTCGCGCATTCCGGACGGGGGCTGATCCGCTTCCGGGCGCCGGAGAACGGCGGCAAGGAATCGGGCTCGGGAGCGAGCGCCTGGCTGGGCGCCGCCGGTCACGAGCGCATCTACTTCCGCCGCTACATCCGCTTCGCCGCCGACTACGACCAGGGCAACCTCAATCACACCGGCGGCGGGCTCGCGGGCGTCGCCACCGACGGCAAGTGGGACGGCATGGGCTCGGCCGGCAAGAGGCCGCGCGGCGACGATCGCTTCAGCTGCGGCTTCGAACCCTGGCGCGCCTGGGGTCGGGAGGAGTCGCCCGGATACCTGTTCCTCTACACCTACTGGATGGACATGAAGCGCGACCGCGACGGCAACTACTGGGGCAACATGCTCCAGCCCGACGAGAAGCGGCGCATCGTGCCGCCGCGCGACCGCTGGGTCTGTCTCGAGCAGATGATCGGCGTGAACGAGGTCGGCAAGGCCGACGGCGAGGTCGCGGCCTGGATCGACGGCGAGCTCTACCTCCACATGACCGGAATCCGCTGGCGCACGAGCGAGAAGCTGAAGGTGAAGCGCTTCGACATCGGCATCTACATCCACCGGGCGACGCGCGACAACATCGTCTACTACGACGACGTCGCGGTCTCGACCGGCTACATCGGCCCGAAGAAGGCCGACTCGAAGTCGAAGCGCTGAGGGGGCAGCTCGATCCGCCGTGGCCGATCGGGCGCGGGGGCGAGCAGAGAAGCCCCGGGCCTCGCTCGAGGCCCGGGGAGATCCCACGAGCGCGTCCGCCGCGCCGCGAGGGCGCTACCAGGTGGACTGGTGGGTGTGCGAGCCCAGGAGCGTGGTCCACTGGAGCATCACGACCAGGAAGTCGTCGCCGACGACGTGATCGTCGTACCACCTCGCCTCGAGTCGAAGACGGTTGTTCGCGCTCATGTTCCAGGTCACCCAGGCGCCGATGTCCCAGCTCGACCCCCCCTCGACCGGGACCTCGAACCAGTCGAAGGCGACGCCCAGGCTCAGCTCGCGATCGAGGTGGTACTCGCCCCAGACATGGAAGCCGAACGAGTCGTCCGTGAGCACGCCGCCGTCGGCCGGGTCGCCGGATTCCCGCCGGTCGAAGAGGAACTCCCCCTGGAGCACGAAGCCTGAGCCGTCCCCGGCGTCGATCGCCTGGTAGGTCAGATCGAGGCTGACGACGAGCTTCTCGAGGTCGCGAACGAAATCGGTCGTACCGCCGAGGTCCTCGAACAGCGTCCGTCGTTCCGGCGCCCAGAGCAGGCTGCCGCCGATCTCGATCAGGTCGTCGCCGCCGAGCTCGATCCGGGTCGCGAGCCTGGCCGTGTAGGCGAAGTTGCCGAGGTCGCGGCGACCCGGGAGATCCTCGTGATCGTCGCCGTGGTGGTCCTCGAGCGCCAGCGGCCCGGCGATGGCGTGGGCGTCGCCGTCCGGCGAGTTCAGGAAGCCCAGACTCCAGCGCAGCTGCGCGCCGCGACCGATCTCCGTCACTCGATGCAGCTCGACGCCCGTGCCTCGAAGCGTGCCGCCGAGGAACTCCTGGATGACGCCGGGCTTGTCCACGAAGGGCAGCTCGTGCTCATGCAGGGGCGATGTCCGGCCGTGATCGACGTTGAAGCGGCCGAACTTGAGGCGGAGGTCGAGCGGCAGGAGATCACTCGCCACTCCGTAGGCTTCCTCGAGTTCGACCTCCTCCTCGGTGAAGAAGACCGCGACGTAGTACTCGAGGCCCTGATCGACCTCACCCGCGAAGTCGATCTCGACCCCGCGCAGGATCCAGCGATCGTAGCTGTCGAATCCTCCGTCGCCGGTCGAGCCGGCGAAGACGAAGTCGCCGACGACACCGATGGCCGGGGCCCGCGCCCCGCCTCGGCCCGCCGCGTGATCGTGTCCGTGATGGTCATGGTCGTGACCCTCGTGCACGAGGGCGTCGATGCCCGATTCGAGTTCGTGATGGGCTTCTTCCGCGAGTCGCCCGACATCGTCTCTGAGGTCGCGGATCTCGGACTCGAGACCGGTGATCCGGGCCTCGTAGGCGCTACGGATCTCGGCGATCCTGGCCTGGTAGTCCTTCGATATCCGCTCGAGCCTGGCGTCGAGATCATCCTCCTGGCCGAACAGGGGCAGTCCCATGGCGACGAGGAGCAGGACGGGGGCGACGGCCCCCGGAATCCTTCCGTGGTTCATGATGGCATCCTTCCTGGCTGTTTCGTTTCCGGAACGGACGTCGGGAGGTCCGGCCGCGACCGCAGGGAATCCCCCGCGGCCTCGGCTCGGCCCTCCGCCGGTCGTCGTGGGTCAGGACAGGTCGGAAGGCGGGGCGCGCGACGGGAGGAGGTGCGGCCTCGGGGTCGGGGCCGGCTCGCTCGGCAGCTCGGGGCGCGGACAGGCAGGCAGGTCGGAGACGACCAGGGCCGGGCCGTCGAAGTCCGCGGCGAGGCTCGCCCCGATCTGGATGCAGACCGGGCAGTCCCGGCCGTCCTCGTCATGGTCCGCCGGGAGATCGTCGGCGCCCTCGTGGCCGTGCTCGGCTCCGGAGCAGGAGTGTCCGAAGTCGATGGGGCCGTGCTCGGGGCCGTGCACGTGGATGTGCAGCAGCTCGGCCAGGAGGCCGAGGATCACGAGCGCGATCGGGAGCAATCCGGGTCGCGAGAAGGTGCCGGGGGCGAGCGGGGACATGGTCGGAACTTAGTGGGAGTCGGGACGGCCCGCAAGAGAAGGGCCCGGCTCGCGCGCCGCGTCGAGTCTCGGGGCCGGGTTCGCGGGGGAGCGCTCGCGGGAGCGCGGGAGCGGCAGCCGATCAGGGCGCTCCCGGGGCGATCTCGAGGACGGCGGCGCCGTCGAGGCGGCCCCGGCGGAGATCGTCGAGGGCGCGGTTCGCGTCCTCGAGGGCGTAGCGCGCGACCCGGGGGCGAAGGTCGGTCCTCGCCGCCAGATCGAGGACCTCCCGGGCGTCCGCGCGGGTCAGGTTGGCGACCGAGCGGATCTGGCGCTCCTCCCAGAGGAGGCGATAGGGGAAGCCCGGGATGTCGCTCATGTGGATGCCTCCGCAGACCACGATGCCGCCCTTCGCGAGATCCCCGAGGGCCTTCGGCACCAGCTCGCCCACGGGCGCGAAGACGAGCGCGGCATCGAGCTTCAGGGGCGGCTCCTCGGTCGAGGCGCCGGCCCATGCCGCGCCGAGCGAACGGGCCAGATCCTGCGCCGCCTCGTCTCCTTCGCGGCTGAAGGCGTAGACCTCGCGGCCCTCGGCCAGCGCCATCTGCGCGACCAGGTGGGCCGCCGCGCCGAAGCCGTAGAGGCCGACACGGCGCGCGCCCTCGCCCGCGAGCCGCAGCGTGCGCCGGCCGATGGCGCCGGCGCAGAGGAGCGGCGCCGCCTCGACCTCGTCGAGTCCGGGGGGAATGGCCTGACAGAAGTCGGCGCGGGCGATCACATGATCGGCGAAGCCGCCGTCGACGTCGCAGCCCGTGAAGCGCGCGGCGTCGCAGAGGTTCTCGCGGCCCTCGGCGCAGTAGGAACAGGAGCCGCAGGCCGAGGCCAGCCAGGTGACGCCGACGCGGGCGCCGACGAGGCCGGCGCCGAGACCGGGGCCGACCTCGCGGATCTCGCCGACGATCTGATGGCCCGGGACGACGGGGTAGCGGGCGCCGGGCAGGTCGCCGTCCGCGAGGTGGAGGTCGGTCCGGCAGACACCGCAGGCCCGCACCCGGATCAGGATCTCAGCCGTCTTCGGCCGGGGCAGCGGACGCTCCTCGAGCAGGAGCGGCTCGCCCGGCGCCCTCAGGGCCATCGCTCGCATCATGTTCGCGGTCATGGCGGACCCTCCCTGGCCGGAACGATTCTAAGCGATCGCCGGGCCCCGGGTCTCGTCGCAGCTCGATTGGCGATCATCTCGATGACCGGCCGGTCCGGTGAGTGATCTTGTTAGGCTCGGTCACCGAAACCCCGAGGACCAGCCCTTGCTCCACATCTACGTCGATGCCGATGCCTGCCCGGTGAAGCGCGAGATCTACAAGGTCGCCGAACGCTACGAGCTCGACGTCACCCTGGTGAGCAACACCTGGTTGCAGGTGCCGAGCAGGGAATCCATCAAGCTCGAGCTCGTGTCGCAGGAGCTCGATGCGGCCGACGACTGGATCGCCGAACGGATGCAGCCCGGCGACATCGTCATCACCAACGACGTGCCGCTGGCCGGGCGCTGCGTGAAGGCGGGCGCGAGCGTGCTCTCGCCGACGGGCAGGACCTTCGACGAGGAGACCATCGGCCACGACCTCGCGACCCGCGACCTCCTCACCGAGCTGCGCGGCGCCGGCGAGATCACCCGCGGCCCGCCGCCGATGAAGCCCCGCGACCGCTCGAACTTCCTCCAGGAACTCGACAAGACCATCCAGGGGATCAAGCGCCGGCCGCCCGCCGATCCCTCCTGAGGCGCTCCCGCTCCGGGTCCCGGCCGGCGGCTCCGCGGTCCTCGGACCTCAGCCGCCGACGGGCCAGCGCATCTCGCGAACCAGACCCTCGGGCAGCTTCTCGAGGAAGCGGCTCGCCCGCGGCCGCGTGCAGGTGATCCAGAGCTCTTCGGTGGCTCGCGAGGCCGCGACGTAGAGCAGGCGGCGCTGACGGCGGGTCTGCTCCTCGCGATCGGCGAGCGAGTCGCTCCGGTACTCGGTCGGCAGGCTGCCCTCGTTGACGTCGAGGACGACGACCACGGGAGCCTCGAGCCCCTTCGCCGAGTGGATGGTGAGGAGCTTGCAGCGCGCGGCATCGAAGAAATCGGGGTGATCGCGATCGGCGTGATCGACCGCGGGCAGGCCCGCCGCGCGGAGGCGGCGGCCGAGGGCCTTCACGAGTCGGGTGCGCGAGGCGAGCAGCATGATGTCGCCGGGATCACGACCGCTCGCGATCGCGCGGCGAACCCGATCGATGGCGAAGTCGATCTCGGCGCCGAGGTCGAGGCAGCGGACGATCGAGGGCGGCGCGCCCTGCTTCAGCGCCGGCTCGTGACCGACCGGGTCCTCGTCGCTCTCCTCGCCATCGAGGAGGTCACCGCCCACGGCCCGCAGGAAGGCATGCAGCGGCGCGCTCTGGCGCAGATTCCGCTCGAGGCGACAGATGCGGGCCTTCAGCTTGATGTCCTTCCACTGGAAGCCGGGCCGGTAGATGTTCTGGGCCGAGTCGGCCAGGAAGACGACGCGCTCGCCGTCGGCGAGGCGGGTGCAGATGCGGAGCTTCGCCGGGCTCAGGTCCTGGGCCTCGTCGACGACGACGAGGGCGTAGCTCGGGGCGTCGGGGTCCTCCTCGAGCGCCCTGCGCGCGAGGTTGCCGAGCCGGGCCCAGTCGATCGCGGCATGCACCTCGAGAAGCTGCGCGAAGGTCTCGTGCAGGCGCCAGACGATCTCGCGCTGGCCGCGATCCAGCCTGCGCCCGCGGCCGACGCGGTCCATGCGCAGGTAGCCGTCGCGTCCGAGATCGACGCGACCAAGGATGACCTGCGAGATCTCCTCGACGAAGAAGGAGAGCGGTTCACGGAGGAAGGCGCGCCCCTTCTCGTCGAGACCGGCCGAGACCGCGCGAACGGCCTCCTCCAGGATGCTGTCGCGGTCGGCGTTCTGCAGAAGGGTGGGGGCGAGGCCGCGCTCGCGGAGGTAGGCGACGCACCAGTCGTCGATCGTCGCCACCTCGACGGCGCCCCTCCGGTCGCCCAGCTCGACGGCGCAGGTGTCCTCGATGAGCCGGGCGAGCGAGCGGTTGAAGCAGAGGAAGAGCACCCGGGCCCGCTCGTCGTCGGCGAAGAGGTCGCCCTGGCGGGCCTCCTTCAGGGCGATGCGGACCGCGAGGGCGGTCTTGCCGGCGCCCGCGCCGCCGCGGACGAGCTGCGGTCCGTCGATCGGCGCCTCGAGGAAGCCCCGGGCCGCGCCGTCGAGCGCGATCCTGCCGATACGCCCGCGCGGATCGAGGAGGCGGGCGACCTCCTCCTCGCTCTCGGGTTGCGCCCGGGTGACCGGTCCCTCGGCGGCGTAGAGGGCGTAGTTGAGGAGAGCGTCGGCGCGATCGGCTGCGAGGCCATCGATCTTCTCGATGTCCTCGAGTTCACGGCAGGCGCGGAGCGCCGGGAGGAAGTCGGCGTCGAGGCCGAAGGCCAGAAGCTGGTGGTCGTCGAGCTCGGCGAAGAGCGCGCTCTGCTCGCCCCAGACGGGCGCCGTCGGCTCCGCGATCAGATCGTCGGCATCGACCGACTCGATCGGACCCTCCGGGAGGCGGGTCTTCCGGGCCCGGCGATAGGCACGATCGTGGTCGTCGGCCAGCAGGACGTGAATGGTGTCGTCGCGGGGGTAGACGATCATCCGGTACTTGTCGTCGATGCGGCACTCGAAGAGGCCCTTCCGGCCCTCGTAGCGCTCGGTTCCCAGCGAGGGATGATCGTGATCGGCCGAGAGCTGAAGGAGGCTCTGGAGGACCTTGGGTCGGATCACGAGCGGCAGGCGACGCTCGAAGTCTCTCTGGGCCCGCGGCGCGATGACGAGTTGCTTTCTCATCGAGACCCTCCACGACCTGCCCGGGAGTCTACCAGAGTCCCGGGCGGGCGGGCGCGGCTCAACGCTCCTCGAAGGGCTTGCCGGTGACGTGCAGGGCGGGCTTGCGCATCGAGAAGATGAAGGCGGTGACGGCGCTGGCGAAGAGCCGCGAGTCGGCGCCGTAGCCGGCGTTGTCGCGATTGGGCTGGTAGTAGAAGCTGCCGTCGGGGCAACGCGCGAGCGTGAACCACCAGCGGTTGGCGTCCATCTGCTTCCGGAAGCCATCGGGGTCCACCCTCGCGCCCATCGCGGCGAAGCCCATGCCCATGAGCGGGGAACCGTGCGTGTCGGGGAAGCTCTCGGGGTGTTCGCCCATGATCCGGGCCTGACGCAGGGAGAGGGCGGCGTAGCCCTCGTCCTGGAAGGGCAGAAGGTGCAGCGCGATGGCCGAGGCGCCGGTCCGACCCATGTCGGCCCACTTGTCGTCGCCCGCGACGCTGTCCTCGTACCAGAGGTAGCCGTTCTTGCCGGTGCCGCGGGCGAGGAAGTCGCAGGCCGCTCGCAGGCGCTCGCGGTCGATCTCGATCCCGCAGTGGTCCATGAGGGCGAGGGAGAGCGCGCCCTGGGCGGTGATCATGCTGATCGCGCCGTAGCCCTCGTGCCCCGGATTGTGGCCCCAGCCGCCGCGCTTCTGGCCCTGCTTCTTCGGCACGCTGCCGGGGTGCGATTCGCGCGCCTTCGGGTTGATCTGCTCGGGGTCCATGTACTGGCTCGAAACCAGGAAGTCGCGGATCTGCATCAGCTCGCGATCGACCCACCTCTTGCCCGTCGCCAGGCGGTATTCGGCGAGGACGATCGCCGCGGTCATGTAGCGCCAGTTGATGAGCGAGGACGCGTCCTCGGCCGCGGTCGTGCGGGCGTGGTACCTGACGTTCTTCTCGACGGCCGCAAGGTACTTCCGTTCGCCGCTCGCGAGCAGGGCGAGCGGGGCGAAGAGATCGATCGGCGGGCTGCCCCAGGAACCGTCGCTCCTCTGATGGTCGGCGAGATAGCGGCAGAGTTCGGCGAGGATGCGTTCGCTCTTCGGACAGTCCATCGGGAAGGTCGGCGCGTAGTTGCCATGACGTGTGCCGAGTTCGATCGGCCGAACGATCTCCTTCTCGCCGCGGCGGATGCGCAGACGCAACCAGCCGTTGCCGCCCTGGCCCTGGGTCGACTCGATGGCCCGGGCGAACTCGAGGATCGGGCCATGGGGGCCGAAGACCTCCATGCCGTAGCCGTTCCGGTGCTCGGTCGCGAACTCCTCCTCTTCGATTCCGATGATGACGTCGCCGGTCTTGATCGCGCGCGCGGCCGGCGACCTCTCGAGAACGTGACGGACCAGCAGGTGCTTCGGCTCGTCCTTCATCAGCTCGACCCGGAGCCCGGTGACGCCGAGGTTGTAGAACCAGCCCTCGACCTCGGCGTCCGGGCCCTTTGCGGCCTTGTTCGACCAGGGCCGTCCGTCCTCGTGGTAGTGGACCTGCGCCCCGAGGAGGCCGGAGACGAGGCAGATGACTGCGAGGGTGGCGGCGATTCGAGCGGTCGGGGGCGAGGTCGTCTGCATGGTCTACTCCGGGCCGAGGAGCATGGAGGATACCATCGCGAGGCCCGGTGCGCGCGCGTTTGTCGGCTCCGCGGTCCGTCACCGAAAGCCGGAAAAACCGGGACAGGCGCGGCCCGCGTTCCTAACCTGGGCGCGAGACTTCGGAGGACGGCTTCCGGCGGGCAGGGGGCCCGGTCGGGCCCTCCCGACCGAGAGGAGAGCCATGAATCGCAGTTTTCGTCCGGTGCTGCTCGCCGTCCTGCTCACGGCCGCGGCGACGCGCGCGCAGACGGGGCCCCCGATGGGGATCTACAAGGGTCTCGCCATCAACGCCGTCGCCACGGGCGATTTCGACCTCGACGGCCTCCCCGACGGCGTCTTCGTGACGGCGAACGATCTCCACGTCGAGCTCAACCACGGCATCGGCAACCAGCCCTGGCCCCTCGTGTTCGCGGGGGAGGGCGGACTCGATCTGCAGGTCGTCGATCTCGACCTGGACGGCGATCAGGACGTCCTCGTGTTGAAGAGCATCGACTACAACACGCTGACCTGCAGCGTCCGCGTGCTGCTCAACAACGCCGGCAGCATCGCTGCGAGCACCGTGACGATCAAGGGGCGCCTCCTGCCCTTCGTCGCCGACCTCGACAACGACGGCCTCCTCGATCTCCTCGGCAACGCGGAGTGGAATCGCGCGACCGCGCCCGGCGTCTTCGCGAGCCAACCCCAGGCGCTGGCGATCGCCGCGCTGCCGCGGCGACCGGGCGGTGAACCGGTCACGGACCCCATGACCTACCACCCGGGCGACTTCGACGGCGACGGCGACATCGACCTCCTCTCCTACCGGCGGATCCAGGTCAGCGGCTTCGAGGGCCATGCCGATCTCCTCCTGAACGACGGGAGCGGCCAGTTCGCCTACTCCTTCTCCGAGGCGGTGTCCAACCCGTCCTTCCAGGTTCCCGGCGCGCAGTTCGTCGTCGCCGACTTCGACGGCGACATGATCGACGACTTCATCGTCGAGGACACGACGCACGGCAATCTGGTCATCCACCACGGCGATCCGAGCGGTCGCTTTCTCGGCGGCCGGGCCGGGATCCCGGGTCTGGGACACTTCGCCGGCCTGGCCGATCTCGACGGCGACGGCGATCTCGACCTCGTCGTCCAGAGGCCCGCTTCGACGGCGCCGTTCACGCCGCCGAATCCGAGTCCGCCGCCCAGCCTCGACGTGATCGAGAACCTGGGCCACGGCGTCTACCGGGAGCCTGCAGCGAGCACCCTCTCGTTCTTCGACCCCCGCTTCGGCGTCGCCGACTTCGACTTCGACGGGCGCGACGACTTCCTCTTCGTCGGGCCTTACCACGGCGCGGGTTACGGCGTGGCTCTCGGGGCGATGACCGCCACGCCCTTCGCGCTCCTGAGGTACCACGTCGGGATCTCGGGCATGAACCAGAGCGGGCCCGCGGGAGCCCCCTTGCCGCAGCCGCTCGTCGTCGAGGTCCGTGACGCCGGAGGCTTCGTCGTGCCGGGCGAGACGGTCACGATCGCGGCCGAGGGGCAGATCGGCGTCCCGGCGACGCTCGTCACCGACGCCGCGGGGCAGATCAGCATCCCCCTGGGCGCGACCGACCGGGTGGGCAGCCACCGCATCGAGGTCTCCGGCATGAACGCGGCCTCGCGGCGCTTCGCCGTCGATGTCACGCCGACTCGCGTGGTCGTCCCGCTCGGCGACTTCGTCCAGGGCGGCAACCTCGGCGGCTCCTTCCCTCGACCCCTGCACCTGCGGGTCGAGGACCTGGCCGGCGTGCCGCAGCCGGGCGTCGTCGTCGAGGTCACCCGGGAGTGGCCGAGCGGCACCCAACCGGTCGTCGGCTCGGCCTTCACGACGGACGCGAACGGCGAGGTCTCGACGCCGGTCTCGACCGGAGCGCCGCCCTACCAGAGCTACATCGGCGATCTGGGCGACCTCGGCGTCCGCGTCCAGGCCGAGCGCGCCGCGCCCCTGGAGGCCCGGCTCTTCACGCGTCGCGTCTTCAAGCGCCATGCCCCGAATTCGTCCGGACTCTGGGTCCATCGGCTGCGCTACCATCACGAGCACATATGGACGCCGCTCATCATGATGGCGGACCTGCCGCAGCCGGCGCCGGTCAGCACGATCTTCGGCGACTGGTACACGTCGTTTCTCAGCCCGCAACCGACGCTCTACGTCCTCGACGGCCTCGGTCTCAGCGGTCCGCCGGTCCCGGGCGTCGTCTCGGCGCCGCGCCAGGGGCTCGAGGGCTTCGTCTTCGACTTCGAGATGGCCTGGAACCTGCTTCCCGCCGGGACGAACGTCGTCTTCCAGTTCCTGGCCTACGACAACGCCTATCCCTTTCCGATCAAGGTCGCGCTCTCGGAGCCGGTGACGGTCAGTTTCTGAGCCGGGTCGTCACGATCGTGGCCGGCGCCTCCGGCGACCAGGGGCGACCGTCGTAGTCGCCGATCCAGATCAAGGGGCCGAAGCCGGCCTCTTCGAGCAAGCCCGCGAAGTCCTCCTGCCGGAGCACGAGGAGCCGGTTGCACTTCTCGTCGCGCAACTCGCCATCGATCAGGAGTCGCGCTTCGAAGTCGAGGGTCGCCCCGGCGTTCGGCCTGAATGAGCGTTCGAGGAGCAAGGCCTCGCCGGCCGGCCCCTTCTTCTCGAGCGGCGGGAAGGAGAGGAGTCGCTGATCGAGGATCCTGTCGAAGTTGATCACCTGGAAGACCGCGGCGCCCTTGCGGTGGAGCAGGCGGCGGATGGTGAAGAGGGTCTCGAGCAAGGCCTCGCGTGCGCCGAGCAGGGCGAGCGAGTTGCCGATCGAGTAGACGAGGCCGGCCGGTCCCGGCAGGACTTCGCCCAGGAGACGGTCGGCGGCGCGCATGTCGCCGACGCGAACCCGGTGGGCCAGGTCGGGCCGGCGCTCGCGCAGGCGCGAGAGCATGCTCGGTGCGAGGTCGAGACCGTAGACATCGAGGCCGCGATCGCAGAGCGCTTCGAGCTGGGTCCCGCTCCCGCAGGCCAGGTCGATGAAGGTCGCCGGGGCGGCGGCGGGCCGGGTCTTCTCGATGAGGTCGAGCTGGGCCGGCCGGGCCGGAAAAAGGGCCTCGTAGATCGGGGCCAGGTGGTCGAATCCGTCGTTCATGGCGGAATCCTATCCCAATCGCGCCCGGCCCGTCCGACGCCACGAGGTCGGGATCGGGAATTTCGGGAACCACCCGGCCCGGCCCGCGTCCCGAGGGGGTTGGGAAGGCCGGACCTCACACAGGAGACCAGAGATGACCCGAATCGTCGCCGCTCTCATCGTTCTCGTCCTGGCCGCGCCCGGGCTGGTCGCCCAGGAGGCGGAGCCCCGGCCGGTCGATCTCGTGGTTCACGAGTGGGGCACCTTCACGACCCTGACCCGGGGTGACGGCGTCATGCTCGAATGGCGACCGCTCGAGGCACCGCAGGATCTCCCCGACTTCGTCCACGACGCCTACGGCCAGAACAAGTTCGAGTTCGTCGGCACCATGCGGATGGAGACGCCGGTCATCTACTTCCATGCGAAGGAGGCGATGACGGTCGATGTCCGGGTCGACTTCGAGAAGGGGCAGGTCACCGAGTGGTATCCGAAGGCCTCCGGTCGCAACGCCCTGGGCGAGTACATCGTCTGGAACAACGTCGAGATCCTGCCGGGCGCCGACCTGAAGCTGCCCGGCGGCGATCAGAAGGGGCACTACTTCGCGGCCCGCGAGGTGAAGGCCGCGCCTATCCGGGTGACGAACGGGCCCGGCGCCGACCACGAGAAGTTCATCTTCTACCGGGGCGTCGGCTCGCCCCAGCTGCCCCTCGAGGTCCGGTTCGAGGAGAACGAGATCCGGGTGAAGAACCTCGTCGCCGACACGGTGAAGTACATCGTCTTCGAGAACGACGGCCGCCGGTCGGCCTACGGCGTCTATGCCGCCGTGGACGAGAAGAACGACCTGCCCGTTCCGCGACCGCTTGAGGGCGGGATCGCCTGGCCCGACCTCGACCATCGCGGCGCACTCGAGAAGCTCCTGCGGCAGCAGGGGCTCTTCGCCGACGAGGCGAAGGCCATGGTCGCGACCTGGGAAGACGACTGGTTCGAGCCCGGACTCCGGGTGTTCTGGATCGTCCCGCAGGCGGAGGTCGATCGCATCCTGCCCCTGAAGATCGAGCCCGCTCCGCGCCGGACCGTCCGCGCCTTCGTCGGGCGCGTCGAGATCCTCACGCCCGAGTACCGGGAGCGGGTCGAGATGGCGGCGCGCGCCCTCGTGGGCGGCGACGGCGGCCCTCTCGACGCTCTCGGCCGCTTCGCCCTGCCGATCCTCGAGGACATCCGGGCGAAGGCGAAGGACGAGAAGCTGAGCGCCGCCGTGGCCCTCTACATCGCGAAGCTCCGCGATCGCGAGTCGAGGCCCGAGGTGGAGACCGAGACGCGCTGATCCTTCAGAACCGGACCTCGAGCGAGACGTAGGCGTTGATGCCCGCGGCGTCCCAGCGGCTGTGGGCGCCGCGGTATTTCTTGTCGGTGAAGTTCTCGACGCCGAAGTCCATCCGCGCCTTCTCGCAGAAGCGGTAGCCCGCGCGGAAATCATAGACCGTGTAGCCGGGCAGGCCGTAGTCGCGCAGCAGCGGCGAGTTCGGATCCTGGGGGTCGCTCCGGTATCCGGGATCGCTGAGCAGGCGCCCCGGCGGGATGCGGTCGTAGCGGCCGACGATGTCGGCCGAGACCTCGGCGTACCAGCGGGCCTCATCGGGCTCCTCGTAGCGCAGCTTCACGATGCCGCGGATCGGATGGGTGTGGCGCAGTGGTTCGTCGTTGGTCTCGTCCTGACCGTAGTTGTACATGAAGCCCGCGCCGAGCGTGAAGCCCCGCGGAATGCCGTCCCAGATCAGGAGGTCCGGCTTCATCCAGGCCCAGAGCTCGACGCCGTAGACGTAGGCGTTGCCGTTGGCGCTGGTCATGATCACCGCCTCGTCGGGCGAGAAGTTGCCGTCGCCGTCGAAGTCGTAGAAGGACTGGCCGTTGAAGGTGCCGCTCACCCGGTTCTGGAAGTCCCCGAAATCGGAGTAGTAGAAGGCGCCCTCCGCGCCCCAGGACTCCTGGTCGGTGCGGAAGCCGAGCTCGATGGTGTCCGAGGTCACGGGGTCGAGGAAGCCGTTCGGAACCAGCACGCCGAAGCCGAGCTTGACGATGCCGAAGTTGGGCGCGAACTGCCTGAAGCCGCGGCTGTAGGTCAACCAGACGTCGGTGTTCTCGTCCGGGTGGAAGAGCAGGGAGAGGGCGCCGGTCGCCGTGAATTCGTCCTCGTCGATGTTCGCGAGCTCCGGCTGGCCGCCCGGATCGACGTAGCGGCCGTCTACGTCGGTCGAGAACAGGTAGGCCTGGAGGCGGATGCCGCCCTGGATCTCGAACCAGTCGGTGATCGTCCACTCGTCGGTGATGAAGAAGCCGATGCCCTGCCAGGTCGAGTCGGGCGCCGGCTTGGTCACGGCGCCGCCGTTCTTCGGGTAGATCGTGAACTGCTCGTCGTCCGGGCTCTCCCCCCAGGTCACCTCGTAGTCGATGCCGTAGACGATGCGGTGCGCATCTAGGTCGCGTTCGAGCACCAGCGAGGTCTGGAAGGTGTCCCACTCGGCGATGCCGATGGCCGTGAGGTTCGAGGTCCCGTCCTTGACCGGACCGTCGAAGAAGCGGCGGACGTCCTTCTTCGACTGGTAGTAGACCTTGAAGCTCATCCGGTCGGCGAAGAAGAGATCGAGATCCTCGCGCTCCCAGAGGACGTTCACGCCCGTGCGGTCGTTGAAGTTGTCCTGGGTCGGGCGGTAGTAGCGGTGGAGGTGATCGCGGTTCACGTCCTGCACCGAGACCGTGAGGTAGTCGTTCTCGGACAGCCGGAACTGGAACTTGCCGTCGAAGTTCCACTCCTCGCCGCTGGTCGGCTCCTGGGTCCGGTGCGGGCTCCGGACGTCGTCGCTCGCCCGCTGCGTCGCGCCGACGATCCAGCGGAAGTCGCCGTAGGCGCCGTAGAACTCCTCGCGCAGCGACCACTCGTCGGCGGCGCTGGCGTAGTAGGCGCGGAGCCGTCCGCCCAGCTCGAGTTCGCCCTCGTTGTAGTCGAAGGGCGAGCTCTTCGTGATGAAGTTGACGACGCCGCCCAGCGCGTTGGCGCCGTAGCGCAGCGAGGCCGGCCCCCGCAGCACCTCGATGCGTTCGATCGATTCACCATCGACCTTGCCGTACATGTCGTCGCCGGCGAAACCGCCCTCGCCCCAGAAGGTCGAGAGCGTGCTGCCGTCGATCAACGCGAGGATGTTGCCGCCCGACAGGCCGCGGAGGACGATGTCGGAGGTGCTCTGCGTCCGCTTCTCGACCCAGATGCCGATCTGGTCGTCGAGAGCGTCGAGCGCCGAGATCAGCACGCGCTCTCGCAGACGCTCTTCGTCCACGACGGTCACCGAGGCGGCGACGTCGTGCAGGCTCCGGTTGGCGCGGGCGGCGGTCACGATCAGGTCGGCGCCGCGCTCGATGGCCGAGCGATCGTCCCGCGGCAGGGGAGGCTTCTCGTCCTGCGCCGCGATCGGCGGCGCCAACCAGAAGAGCAGGACGACGACGATCCAGGTACTGCCATGACGAGGTCCCGTTCCGCTCTTCGCGCTGCGCATGATCCGCTCCTGGTTGACCATCACTCTCCCGCCGTCCGATCGGTCAGGGGCAAGCCTCGTGCCGTTGTCGAGCTTCTCTTCTGCGGCGATGGGCACCGCGTTTGCGCGTTGGAGGCGGGTTGCGCGCCGGAGCGCGGCCCTGACGTGACGAGGACGTAACGATGTCGGTCTTCTTGACGGAGCGAAGGGGGGAGATGGAGGGCGCGCGGCCCGGACATTCGCCCCTGCGACGATCTGTCTCTCGTTTCCTCGAGGTGACACCGTCAAGGAAGCTGACAGGTCGAGGCCTTCGCCGTCTGCTCGTCTTGCGCTTCAGGAGGGCGGCACGAGCGCGCTGGTGGCGCGGCTCGCTCTTCTTCTCGACCCTGCTCCACCTCCTCGTCCTGACGATCGTGCTCACGACCCTGCAGCACGAGCGGGCGGCGCGGCTGCCGGAGATCGCCTGGGAGATCGCGGCCTTCACCACTCCCGACGAGATGGAGATCGCCGAGCGGCTCCCGCCATTGCCGGCCGAGGAGCCGCTGGAGGAGCGCGAGCCCGACGCGCCGGTGTTCGAGCCCGAGCCGCGTGACGAAGCCGATGAGGTCGAACGACCGAGCGATCCCCGGGAATGCGCGGTCGATCGCGATCGCCTGCGTCTGCCCGAGGCCTCGATGCCGAGGCCGCCTCGCATCGAGATGGCGAGCGCCGTCGGGAAGAGCCTCGAGGCCGAGGCGCCGCCGAGCCTGCCCGAACCGGCTGTTCCCGCCGTCATCACGACGGCGAAGCCGACCGCCGGATCGACGCCGGCGCCGCGCTATCCCAGGCTCGCGCGGAAGAAGGGCTGGGAGGGCTTCGTCACCCTCGCGGTCGAGGTCGATGCCGCGGGCGCCGTCGTCGCCGTCACCATCGCTTCGAGCTCAGGCCACGACCAGCTCGATCGGGCCGCGCTCGAGGCCGTCCGGCGCTGGCGCTTCGAGCCCGGCCGCAGGAACGGCTTCGCGATCGCCTCGCGGACGGAGGTCACGATCGAGTTCCGGTTGCGCTGAGCACGCGGCTCAGCCTTCCTCGAGCATCTCGTCCGCGATGTCGGCGGGGAGCGCGGGCCCTTCGGCGAAGAGCTCGTCGTGGAAGGCCGCCGCCGCGAAGGCGGCGCCCCTTCGCTTCGCGACCGCATCCCGCAGCTCCTCGAAGGCGCGCGCGCCGAAGTGGTAGGCGACGGCCTGCAGCGGGGCGCGCTGGTAGCGCTGGAGTTCCCAGTAGGCCGAGGGCAGACCGGCGTTCAGGCAGACGAAGGACTCGACCTCCTCGGGTGTCATGGCCTCGCGGTGCAGTTCGATCTCGGCGATCACCCGGACCGCGCGCAGGGCCTCGGCCGCAAGGGCGAAGAGGAGGTCGGCGCCCTGGTGACAGCCCGCCAGTCGGGCGCGCTTCTCGGCGTAGACCGCGTAGCCCTCGATGTTCAGCATGGCGCCGAAGTTCAGCCGCGGGATCGCGACGTCGTCGGCGACCGCGATGAAGCGCAGAGGCGCCCTCGCGGCCTTGAAGGCGCGCTGGAAGCCGCGCGACTGGAGGAAGTGGCCGGGTGCGCCCTCGTGCACGGCGAGGACCGCTGACCAGGCTCGCGAGTGCGCGCCGGGATCGGGGTGGAGCACGAATTGCCCCGCTGCCTTCTCGTCCAGCACAGGCGCCGGCCAGTTGGTGCCCGGGCCCATGTCGCGCATGCCCTCGGGGTAGTCGTCCATGCCGATCTCGTCGGCATCGAAGGCCGTGTATTCACCGGCTTCCGCGAGCCGTCGCATCACCCGATCGATGATCCCGCGGTAATGCGCGCGCAGGTCGCAGCCCTTCTGCAGCTTCTCCTTCTGCAGCTCGAGCATCAGGGCATGCACTCCGGCCAGGTCGTCGATGCTGGCGCCGCCCTCGAGCTTGCGCGCCACCGCCTTCATCTCGGCCTGGGTCACGCGCAGCGACTCACGGGCCTCGGCGACGAGCTCGTCGAGCGGGCGCGAGATGCCGTGGGTGAGGGCGAGCCTGTGGGCGTAGTCCTCCGCCCCGAGGATGGCGGTCACCGGCGCCCGAGGGAGCAGCTCCTCGGCGATGAAGGCGGCATGGCGGTCATAGGCGAGGGCGGCCTTCTCGTCGAGCCGCGCGAAGAAGGCGCGGGCCGCCGGCAGCTCATGTTCGCGCAGGTCGCTCAGGAATGCGCGATGCGCCACCTGTCCGCGGGCGAGCGCCGCCTCGAGGGCGCGGCGATGGGCGGCGAGGAAGTCCGGAATCCGCGCCGCGCGGCGTCGGTAGGGACCCTCGCGATCGAGGATCTCGGCGGGGCTCGCTCGCCTGCGCGAGGCGAGGTAGCGGGTCATCGAGTACGGATAGGTCGCCCACTGCGGATTGGCGGCCTGGATCCCCTGCTCGTGGGCGAGGCATTCGAAGCGCGCGTGGCGGAGCAGGGTGAGGCGATCGAGACGTGCCGAGGGCGTCTCGATCCGCCGGGGCTGCCGACAGGCCTCGCGGGCGTTCCGCCAGAGCGCGGCCCGGCCCTCGTCGGCCTCCGGCGACATGTCGCGCAGGCGCTCGTCATGGCCCTCGAGCCCGAGGCTTGCGACCTCCTCGGGTTCGAATTCGGCGTAGTTCCTGAAGAAGTCTTCGAGGCGCATCGACATGAACGGGCTCCCTTCCCGGGCCTTCCATCGTAACGAGGGGGCTCGACAATCCGCCGGGGTCGGCGGGCCGGACTGGTCGAGTCGCCCCCGCTTCGGTTACTCAGAGGCATGAACACGGCACCCGAGAATCGCCTCGTCCTCCTCACGGGGGCCACCGGATACGTCGGCGGGCGCCTCCGCGTCGAGATCGAGGAGATGGGGCTGCGCCTGCGCTGCATGGCCCGGCATCCCCGGAATCTCCGCGATCGCGTCGCCGCCGCCACCGAGGTCGTCGCCGGCGACGTCTTCGACCCGGCGTCACTCGATCGCGCCCTGGAGGGGGTCGATTGCGCCTTCTACCTGATCCACTCGATGGGCTCCGACGAGGACTTCGAGCTGAAGGACCGCGAGGCGGCGCAGGCCTTCGCCGCAGCCGCGGCCCGGAAGGGCGTCGGGCGGATCGTCTATCTGGGCGGGCTCGGCCACGACGACGAGGGCGAGCTCTCGCCTCACCTCAGGAGCCGGCAGGAGGTCGGGCGCATCCTGCGCGAATCCGGCGTGCCGACCATCGAGTTTCGCGCATCGATCGTGATCGGCTCGGGCAGCCTCTCCTTCGAACTCGTCCGTGCTCTCGTCGAGCGGTTGCCGGTCATGCTCACGCCGAGCTGGACCACGGTCGAGGCCCAGCCCATCGCCATCCGCGATCTGGTCGCCTATCTCCTCGCGGCCATCGATCTCGAGCTCGACGAGAGCCGGGTCTACGAGATCGGCGGCGCCGACCGCTGCTCCTACGAGAGCCTCATGCGCCAGTACGCGAAGCAGCGCGGGCTGAAACGGCTGATGCTGCGCGTGCCGGTCATCACGCCCTGGCTCTCGAGTCTCTGGCTCGGACTCATCACGCCGATCTACGCCCGCGTCGGCCGCAAGCTGGTCGAGAGCATCAAGCATCCGACGGTCGTGCGCGACGATCGCGCGCTGCGTGACTTCGCCATCGGGCCCATGGACATGGCGACCGCGATCGCCCGCGCCCTCGAGAAGGAGGAGCGCCAGATCGTCGCCTCGCGCTGGTTCGACGCCCTGTCCTCCGGCGGGGAGCAGCGCAGCTGGGAAGGCGTGCGCTTCGGCCTGCGGCTCGGCGATCGCCGCTCGGTACGCGTGCCGCTCAGGGCGGCGGAGGCCTTCCGGCCCATCCGTCGCATCGGCGGCGAGACCGGCTGGTACGCCTTCGGTCGGCTCTGGCGACTGCGCGGCTTCATCGATCTTCTGATCGGCGGCGTCGGCCTCCGGCGCGGTCGGAGGCACCCGGACGAGGTCCACGTCGGCGACGCGCTCGACTTCTGGCGCGTCGAGGCCTACGAGCCGGATCGCCGGCTGCGCCTCGCCGCCGAGATGAAGCTGCCCGGGCGCGCGTGGCTCGAGTTCGAGGTCGAGCCGGCCGAGGGCGGAGCGACGATCCACCAGACCGCCCTGTACGATCCCGTGGGCCTGTGGGGTCTCGCCTACTGGTACCTCATCTATCCGCTTCACTGCGTC
>JBFIHP010000002.1:0-26644 GCA_041601735.1 Planctomycetota bacterium
GCGCCGAGGGCGCCCGAGGCGAGGACCAGGACCGCCCCGGGGGCCGTGACGCCGAGGAATCCCCAGGCGAAGAAGAGCGCGAGGAGGGCGCCGGCGACGATCGCGCCGCGCCGCCCGCGGGCCTCGCGGCAGCGCCAGGCGTCGAGATCGACCTGCGTACGGGTCCGCTTGTCCTCGATCTCCGCCTGGAACCAGTCGGGCAGTTCATCGAGACCGGGCGGTGCGGTCGGCGGTGCCGGGTCGGTCTTCGGGTCGGCTGCTTCCATATCGCCTGTATCGACCGAGTCGAGCATGAACCTGACGCTTGTGTGGACCGGGACTTCGGTCGATAAGGGGGGCGGAGGTCCGGAATGAAGATCCTCGCCATCGGTGCGCACTTCGACGACGTGGAACTGGGCTGCGGCGGCAGCCTCGCGCGTCACCGCCTGCGCGGTGACGAGGTCGCGCTCGTGGTGGCGACGCACTCCGGCTTCAGCGATCCCGAGGGCCGGCCGATCCGGTCGCGCGAATCGGCACGGGCCGAGGGCATGCAGGCGGCCGGCATCCTCGGCATCGAACGGGTGGATTGTCTCGAGCAGCCCACCAACGATCTCCGCCTGGACGAGGCCCTCGTCGTCGCCCTGCGCCGCATCGTCGAGGACTACGCGCCCGACGTCGTCTATTCCCACCGGCCCGACGACGCCCATCTCGACCACAACAACCTGGCCCGGGCCGCGATCTCGGCCTGTCGTCACGTGCCGCGGGTCCTCTTCTACCGTTCCAACCTCTTCGATTCGCATCGGCCCTGGGCGCCGAGCCACTTCATCGACGTCTCCGAGACCCTCGAGCTGAAGGAGCGGGCCTGTCGTGCCCACGGCTCCGAGATGAGCCGCGGTCTCGACCGCCTGCTGGACGCGATGCTGCTGCTCAATCGCGCCGACGGCGCACGTTTCGGCCTCGGCGCCGTCGAGGCCTTCGAGCCGCTCCGCTACCTCGAGACCTGAGTCCCGGCGAGTTCACCTCCTGCCTTCGCCGCTTTCGAGACGGACTGAATATTCATGAGAGTCCTGCCGATAGAGAGGCCGGGGGTGTGAGGGAATACCCCGATCCGGACCGTCGAGGGAGGCGTCATGAATCCGCTGAAAACAGCCATCCGTCCGCGTGAGGAGGATCTCAAGCGGGAATGGGAGGGCGTCTCGGACCGCGTTCCGGTCAATGCGACGCAGTTCAGCTTCGACTCACGGACGCGCGAGGATGCCTTCCTCGAGGCGCAGTTCCCGACCGAGGCCGAGCGTCAGCGCTACCGCGTCTACCGGGCCGAGTGGTACCGGCGGGCGAAGGAGATGGACCCCGGCGATCACCCCCTCGCCGTCACCTGCGAGCTGGTCAGCACCTGCAACCTCGGTTGCAGCATGTGCTACACGATCACCGACGAATTCCAGGAGGCCGCGGTCGGCGCCCAACGCATGCTGCCCTGGCCGATCGTGAAGGCGGTCATCGACGAGTGCGCAGCGCTCGGCGTGCCGAGCATGCTCTTCTCCTGGCGCGGCGAATCGACCATGTACCGGGGCCGCGACGAGAACGGACGCGTGATCCGCTTCGTTGACGTCCTGGCCTACGCTCGCGAGAAGGGCATCCTCGAGATCACGAGCCTCAGCCACGGGCAGCTCCTCGACGACGAGATGATCGCGGGCATCGTCGCCGCCGAGCCCAGCTGGCTCAGCTTCTCGATCGACGGGATGGGCGAGGTCTACAACAAGATTCGCACGCCGCGCAACAAGAAGAAGGACGACTACGACGCCTTCGCCGTCGTCACCGACAACATCCGCCGCCTCGTCGCCGCGCGCGACGCGGCCGGCAAGACCCGACCGCAGATCCGCACCAACAGCATCTACCCGGCCATCGCCCGCGACGCCGAGGCCTATCGTCGGCACATGGAGGAGGCCGGAGTCGGCTGGGTCACCATCAACGAGCTGATGGACTTCCGCGAGGACGAACTGCCGCCGGAAGCGCGGATCGACGACTGGGCCTGTCAGTATCCCTTCCAGCGCCTGACGGTCTCCGCGAACGGCGTCCTCATCCCCTGCACCGGTGCGCACAACGAGGAGGACGATCTGGTGATCGGCCGCTTCCCGGGCGCGGCCGACAAGCGAGTGAAGGACGCGAACGGCGACTGGCGCCTGGTCGAGACCGATGAGCTGACGATCGCCGGCGCCTGGAAGTCGGCCAAGCTGGAGCGCGTCCGCGACCTTCACCGAGACAACCGACGCTGCGAGCTGAAGGGCTGCGACTACTGCCGCCACGGCGCGAAGAAGAACGGCGTCGACTGGATTCCCGACGACTGGAACATGGACACGATGGAATGGGAGGGCGGCACCTGGCGCGAGTGAGCCGGGCCGCGAACAGAGTCATGAACGAGATCGGCGACTTCGAGATCGGGGCCGGACGGCCGCCCTACGTCATTGCGGAGATCGGCTTCAACCACGAGGGCGACCTCGACCTCGCCCTCGCGATGATCGACGCGGCGGCCGAAGCAGGCGCCCAGGCGGCGAAGTTCCAGACCTATCGCGCCGCGAACCTCGTGCTCGACTCCGTCGAGCACTTCAACGTGATCCGCCACGGCGAACTCGATCGCGAGGCGCATCGCAGGCTTGCCGACCACGCGGCCGCCCGCGGCATCCATTTCATGTCGACGCCCTATGACCTCGACTGCGTCGATCTGCTGATCGAGCTCGGCGTGCCGGCTCTGAAGGTCGCGTCGATGGACCTGACCAATCATCCGCTGCTCGCGCACGCGGCGCGGACGGGGCTGCCGCTGATCGTCTCGACGGGAATGGCGATCGAGAGCGAGATCGAAGAGGCCATCGGTGTCATGCGCAGCGCCGGCTGCGATCAGATCGTCCTGCTCCACTGCATGTCCAAGTACCCGGCCGATCCGGCGCATGCGAACCTGGCGACGATCCCGCATCTCGCCCGGCGCTTCGGCCTGCCCGTCGGCTGGTCCGATCACGTCCTCGGCAACGAGGTCGCCTTCGCGGCGACCGCGCTGGGGGCCTGCGTCATCGAGAAGCACTTCACCACCGACAAGCATCTGCCCGGCCCGGATCACCGGATCTCGGCCGATCCCGCCGAGATGGCCGCGCTGGTCGCGGGGTCGCGCGCGGTCTGCGCCGCGCTGGGAACGGCCCGCGCGGACGACGATCGGCCCGACCGTCCGGAGAGCCGGCTCTACCGCCGCGGCCTCTTCGCCCGTCGGCCCATCGCGGCCGGCGAGACCATCACTCCCGAGATGGTGGCCTGCGTCCGGCCGGAGGCGATCCTCGCCCCGAAGGACGAGGGCCTCGTGATCGGCCGGCGCGCGCGGGTGGCGATCGACAAGAACCAGGCCCTCGGCCTCGAACTTCTGGATGGAGACAGGGGATGAGCGGGACCATCGGCGTGATCCTGGCCCGGATGGGTTCGACCCGGCTGCCCGGCAAGGCGCAGGCGGAGATCGGCGGTCGCAGCGTCCTCGAGCACATCATTCGCAATCTGAAGCGCAGCGTCTTCCTCGATGACATCGTGTTGGCCACGACCGAGCTGGCCGAGGACGACGTCCTGATCGAGATCGCCGAGCGCTGCGGCATCCCGGTCCATCGCGGTCCGGTGGACGACGTCCTCGGGCGCGTCGCCGGCGCCGTAGCGGACTTCGAGGGCGACGGCGTCATCGTGGCCTACGGCGACAATCCGCTGGTCTCGGAGGAGATCGCGGACGTCCTGGTCGCCTTCCGGGAGCGCGAGGACCTCGACCATGCCTTCATGCCCGGGCTGCCCGGCGGGGCCGATCTCAGCGCCTTCTCGCGGTCTGCGATCGTCGCCGCCGACGCCGAGGCGCGCCTCGACATCGAGCGCGAGCACGTGAACGCCTTCATCGTCGAGCGCCCCGATCGCTTCCGCGTCGGTCGTCTCGCGCCGCCGCTTCACCTCAATCGTCCCGAACTCCGCCTCACCCTCGACACCGATGACGACCTGAGCCTGCTGCGTCAGGTCGAACTCCGGCTCGATCAACTCAATCGACCCTTCGTCCTGGACGAGGTGGTCCGGCTCGCCGCGGCCATGCCTGAGCTCTTCCTGGCCAATGCCGACGTCGAACAGCGCTATGCCACCGAGAGCTGGCGGCAGCAACGGAGCGGAGTCGGTGCCCGCTGACAGGCGCGATCCCCGGGTCGTATTTCGCGTGGACGGCGGTCGCATCGCCGGCGTCTCGCTGGGACACGTCTTTCGCTGCCTCGCCCTCGCGCGGCGCCTCGAGGCTCAAGGAGCCGACTGCCGCTTCCTGATGCGCGCCGATCCTCGCGGCCCCGCGATCGTGCGCGAACGCGGCTTCGATGTCGTCGAGATCGCGATGGATGCGACCCCCGAGCGACAGGAGGCCGCGCTCCGCGCGCTCGAGCCGGATCTCGTCGTCGTCGATCTGATGCGCCCCGAGGAGGCGATGCTGCGCGGCTGCCTCCTTTCCGATCGTCCCGGCGTCGTCCTCGACGACCTCGGCGGTCTGCCGGCGGACTGCGACCTCCTGGTGAACGGCAGCGCGGTCGCGGCCAACCGGCACTACCGCGAGGGTCGGGCGCGCCGGCTCATGGGACCCGCCTACATGGTCCTCGGCGAGGAATTCGGCGGCCGTCCGGCCCCGGAGATCCGCGAGTACCCGGTCCGCACCCTGGTCACGATGGGTGGTTCCGATCCCGCCGGCCTGGCCGAGGTCGTCCTCGACGCCATGTCACAAGTCACGGATTACGAGAGCTTTACCTTCATGGCCGGGCCGGCCTTTGCCGCCGGTCCCGGGGGCAAGGCCCGTCTCGATCTCATGAAAACCCGCTTTCGCGTGCAAGAAGATGTACCCGACCTGTCGATGAGTCTGATGAGCGCGGACCTCGTCGTGACGGCGGGGGGCCGCACCGCCTACGAACTGGCGGCGCTCGGCATCCCGGCCCTGGTGGTCCCCACCTGCGCCCACGAGACCGAGACCGCGAGGGCGCTGGCGGGCGAGGGAACCTGCCTGGCGGTGTCCGGTTTCGAACCGGAGCGCGTCAGGGCCGAGCTCGGCGAGCTTCTCCGGGAGCTGGCCGACCCGGGCCTCAGGCGAGGGATGTCCGCAGCCGGACGCCGCCTCGTCGACGGCCGCGGCGGTGAGCGGGTCACGAGAGAGATGCTCGCCCTTCTGGGCGGATGAGGAGATGAGGAAAAGATGCGAGTTCTGATCACCGGTGCGGCCGGTTACCTGGGAAGCGTCCTCACGCGCCAGCTCCTGGCGCAGGGACATGAGATCAAGGCCGTCGATAACCTGTTTCACGGGCCGCAGGCCCACCTCGACGAGCTGGCGTCGGAGCCGAGCTTCGAGTTCGTCGAGGGCGACATCCGCGACGAGCCGCTCATGTGGAAGATGCTCCAGGATGTCGATGCCGTCGTTCACCTCGCCGGAATCGTCGGCGACCCGGCCTGCGCTCGCATGCCCGGCATCGCCCAGGCCGTCAATCTCGACGCCTCGGTTCGCCTGTATTCGACGGCCGCCCTGCGCGGCGTGAGCCGCTTCATCTTCGCCTCGACCTGCAGCAACTACGGTCGGATGGCCGACCCCGATAGCACGGTCGACGAGGACTCCGAGCTCAGGCCGGTCTCGCTCTACGCGCGCACGAAGGTCGAATTCGAGGAGTTCCTGCTCGGACACTTTCAGTTCGAGAGCCCGGAGGTCGCGCTGCCGACCTGCCTGCGCTTCTCGACGCTCTACGGCACGTCGCCGCGCATGCGTTTCGACCTGACCGTCAACGAATTCACCCGCGATCTGCTCACGGAGCGTCGTCTCGTCGTCTACGGCGAGCAGTTCTGGCGCCCCTATGTCCACGTCCGTGACGCGGCCCGCGCCATCGCCCTGACGCTCGAGGCGGCTCCCGAGATCGTCGCCGGCCAGGTCTTCAACGTCGGCGACACGAACGAGAACTACCGCAAGGGTGACATCGTGCGGCTCATCGCCGCGGAGATCGACGGTGAGCTCGAGATCGAGAGGGTCGAGAAGAACGAGGACCCCCGAGACTACCGGGTCAACTTCGATCGCATCGCCAGGGACCTCGGCTTCGAGATCAGCATGACCGTCCCGGACGGTATTCGCGAGGTCCTGGCCTCGCTCAGCTCGGTGCCGGCCTGAGGTGCATCAGGTCACGTCGAGCCGGGCCGAGGAAGAACCACGCGGAACCGGATGAGATGATCGGAAGGTCGGAATGAAGAGCCTGGAACACAGCGCCCGCCCTCGCGTCCTCGATATCGAGCCTCAGGGCCTCGCCGCGAGGCTTCGGCTCGAATGCTCCTCCTGCGGCGGCGTCTTCGAGGTGCGTCAGGCCGGCCTCGCCGGCATCCCGGTATCCGTCCATGATTGCCCGGTCTGCGGCACGCGGATCGAGATCCGTCCGGAACTCTACGAACTCGCCATGCACGAGGCCGGACTCCGCAGCCCGGCCGAGGGCTCGGCCTGGTACGCGCCGGTCTTCTCCGGCACCGGCGCCGGGTTCGCGCGTCGTCCCGAGGGCAGCGGCCCGCCCCGCATCGTCTGGGCTCCGGCGCTTCCCCGGGCGCAGGACGAACTGCACGGCGACCTCGTCCGGCGCTACATCGCGATGGCCCGGATCTTCGTCGCCGCCGCCGGCGAACTCGACGGCCGCGCTCGCTTCCTGGTCCGTCCGGACAACTCCGAGGTCGAGTCGGCCGAACCGAAGGACGTCGAGCTTCTGGTCGACTGGCTGACCGGGCTGATGCCCGATGCGGCCGAGATCGGACTTCACCGCGACTTCGACCTCGGCGAGGCAGACGTCATCGTCACCCATGTCGGCGCGCCCTTCATCGAGAAGGCCCTCCGCGCCGGCAAGGAGGTGATCGCCCTTCAGCTCTTCAAGCGCGCCGCGGGGGAGAATCTCCCCGAGGGGGCGCTTGCC
The DNA here is from genome assembly GCA_041601735.1 of Planctomycetota bacterium. Classification (GTDB taxonomy): domain Bacteria; phylum Planctomycetota; family DRQF01; genus JACKGY01. The sequence goes on from JBFIHP010000002.1 coordinate 6,942, forward strand.
GTTCGCGACCGCGACCTCGAGCCGACGCTGCGCTCGGTCCTCGACCGGGGCGAACGCCTGGCGCGGCTCGCGCCGACCGCCGCGGGCCGAAACAAGGCGAAGGACGACGGCAGCCTCGACATCCTCTTCGTCTACCGCGACGACATCGACCTGGAGGGCGGCGCCTCCGCCGTCATGAAGAACACGGCAGCCGCACTCAGAGGGCTCGGCCATCGCGTGGACATCTGCCTGTCGATGGATCCGGATCCCGCCGGATACGACGTCGCCCACGCCTTCAACATCTGGCATCCGGAGAGCTCGATCGAGCAGCTGGCGGTCCTGAAGGAGCGCGGTGCGACCGTGGTCTGGTCGCCGATCTACCTCGATCTTTCGGAGCACATGTACTTCAGCAAGGCCGTAGACCTGCTGATCCAGCATCCCGAGACCGCGCCCGACGAACTCTGGTCGCGGATCGAAGCCGGCGAGTTTCCCTGTTCGGACGGCAAGGCGCGCGGCGAGGCCCGTGAGGTCATCACCGGCTACTTCGGCGCCCTGCACACCGCGCTCTCGGCCGTCGACCACGTCTGCGTGACGAGTCACAAGGAAGCCCAGACGATGGTGCAGCACGCCGACCACCCGGGATTCCCCTACACCGTGACGCCGCACGGCGTCGATCTCGAGACCTTCCGCCGCAGCGGGGCCCAGCCCTTCATCGACCGCTTCGGCGTCGAGGACTTCGTCCTCTGCGTCGGCGCCGTCGAGCGGCGCAAGAACCAGCTCTTGCTCGTCGAGGCCCTGAAGGACGAGGGGCGCCCGATCGTACTCATCGGGCCCTGCCCCGAGGCCGACTACCTGGAGTTCGTTCGAGACGTCGGCGGGGAGAACCTCGTCGTCACCGGGCGACTGGATCGCGCGCTGGTCGCGTCGGCCTACAAGGCGGCGGCGGTCCACGTCCTGCCGAGCTTCGCGGAGGGCGCGGCGCTGGCGAATCTCGAGGCGGCCGCGGCGGAGTGCCCGATGGTGGTGAGCAACCGATCGTCGGAGTTCGAGTACTTCGGCGATGGGGTGCACTACTGCAACCCCGGCGACCGCCGGAGCATCCGAACAGCGACGCGAGCCGCGCTCCGCGAGGCTCCGCATCGTGCCGGCGCCCGCGCGGTCCTGGTCGAGCGCCTCGGTCAGAACCTGAGCTGGGAGCGCACGGCTCGCGTCACCGAGCTCGTCTACCGGTCCCTGCTCGTGCCCCGGACCACCTGACGACCTGACGATCAGGCGTAGAGGGGGAAGCGGGCGGCGAGTTCGTGGACCTCGTTCTTCACCCGGGTGATCACGTCGGCGTCGTCGGCGTGCATGATGACGTCGTCGATCAGGCGAACGAGCTCGACGAAGTCGGCCTCCTTCAGGCCGCGCGTCGTCATGGCCGGCGTGCCGATCCGGATGCCGCTGGTGACCATCGGGCTCTTGTCGTCGAAGGGCACCATGTTCTTGTTCACGGTGATCTCCGCCTCGCCGAGCACGCGCTCGGCCTTCTTGCCGCTGATGTTCTTGTTGCGCAGGTCGATGAGCATGAGGTGGTTGTCGGTGCCGCCCGAGACCAGCTCGTAGCCGCGACCCATGACGGCGGCCGCCATGGCCTTGGCGTTCTTCACCACCTGCTGCGCGTAGGCCTTGAACGAGGGGTCGAGCGCCTCCTTGAAGGCCACGGCCTTGGCCGCGACCGAGTGCATGAGCGGGCCGCCCTGGATGCCGGGGAAGACCGCCGCGTCGAGCAGCTCGCTGATCATCTTGGTTCGACCGCTCTTGGCGGCGACCTGGCCGAGGGTATTCTCGTAGTCCTTGCCGACGAGGATCATCCCGCCGCGCGGACCCCGTAGCGTCTTGTGCGTCGTCGTCGAGACGACGTGGCAGTGGGGGAGGGGGTCGGAGAGCACGTCGGCCGCGATCAGCCCGGCGGTATGCGCCATGTCCATCCACAGGTGCGCGCCGACCTCGTCCGCGATCTCCCGGAATGCCTTGTAGTCGAAGTCCCGGGTGTAGGCCGAGGCGCCGATCGAGATCATGCGCGGCTTCACCTCCTGGGCGCGCTCGCGCACGACGTTCATGTCGATCCTGCCGGCGTTGGCCCCGTCCTTCTGCACGCCGTAGAACTGCGCGTCGTAGAGGATGCCCGAGAAGTTGACCGGGCTCCCGTGGGTCAGGTGACCGCCGTTGGCGAGGTCGAGGCCGAGGAGCGTGTCGCCCGGCTTCAGGAAGGTCAGGTAGATCGCGGCGTTCGCCTGGGCGCCCGAGTGCGGCTGGACGTTGACCCACTCGCAGTCGTAGAGCTCCTTCGCCCGTTCGCGGGCCAGTTCCTCGGCGATATCGACGAAATGACAGCCGCCGTAGTAGCGCTTGCCCGGCAACCCCTCGGCGTACTTGTTGGTGAGGGTGCTGCCGAGGACCTCCATCACCGCCTTGGAGACGAAGTTCTCCGACGCGATCAACTCGATGCCCTCCTCCTGACGGCGGGCCTCCGCCCGGAGGCATTCGTAGAGGGCCGGGTCGCTCGCCTTGATCTCGTTCATCTCGGACATCGTCTCGTCTCGGGCTGGTTTTCGCTCGGAGGGGAAGTCGCTCACCTTCGCCTCTGTTCCCTCCGATCTCAAGGGATCGCTGCCGTCCTGCCGATAAATATGCAAGGAGTCCGTCCGGCTGCGGCTCCGGAGACAGGGAGGAGGAAGAGCGTGAACGAGCAGATTCTCCAACTCATGGCGCCGGCGCGCCGGAGTCGCCATTTCGAGACGGAGCGGACCTACCGCTTCCTCTTCCCCGGCGGGACATCCGAACTGGCCGGCGCCGAGGCCGCCTTCGAGGCCTTCCGGCGGGCCTTCGGGGCTTCCGACGACGTCGCCCTGATCGTGGCCTGCCGCAGCGCCGAGGAGCCGCGGATCGACTGGCTGGCCGAGCTCTTCTCGGCCGAGGACGCCCCCGAGGTCGAGTTCCTCCAGGCCCCGCTCGACGACGCCCGCCTCCCGGCGGTTCTCGGCGACGTCGATGCCCTGCTCTACCCCTGGGCGGCGGCGCCCGACCGCGTGCTCCTCGATCAGGCCGTCAAGGCCGAGCTGCCGATGATCCTCCCCGAGGACGGCATCGCCCTCGATCTCTTCGGGCACGAGGCGGCCTACCTCGCACCCTGTCGGGCGATCGAGATCGCCGCCGGCGACGGAAGGCTCAACCGGGTCGATCCCCAGGACCTGGCCGGCCTCCTGCGCCAGGTCCCGGCCGAACCCGACCACGCCCGGGCTCGCGCGCTGCGCGCGAAGCGCGCACGCGAGGGCCGCGCCGAACCCGAGGGCGGCATCGACTTCCCCATCTGCTGGTCGGGCGCCGCGCTCGACTACTCGGGCTACGCGAAGACCAGTCGCAACTTCATCCCGGCTCTCCTGCACCTGGGCGTGGACGTCGCCTTCCACAGCTTCGCGCCGGACGAACGCTTCGTAGCCGCCATGCTCACCCGACCGGAGATGACCCGGACCTGGCGCCACATCCTGGAGCGCAGGCCGCGCGGCGGCCTGCAGGTGATCTTCCATCCGCCCTATCGAACCAGGGGCGTGAGCTTCCTCGGTCACCTCCGGGTGAGCTGCCCCGACTTCGAGGCTCAGGTCGCCTTCACGATGTTCGAGACCGACCGCCTGCCGGCGGGCTGGGCCGATCAGCTGAACGTGATGGACGAGGTCTGGGTGCCGTCCGAATTCAACGTGGAGACCTTCGTGCGCTCGGGCGTCGAGCGACGGAAGATGCGCGTCGTCCCTCTCGGCATCGACAGCGAGCCCTTCGCGAATCCGACCGACGTCTACGAGATCCCGGGACGGCGAGGATTCAACTTCCTGTCGATCTTCGACTGGACCCTGCGCAAGGGTTGGGACGTCCTGATCGACGCCTGGCTGCGCGCCTTCAGCGCCGCCGACGACGTGAGCCTCACCATTCGCGCCTATCGCGCCATCAAGGACCAGCCGCCGATTCGCGAGCAGATCGAGGGGCGCATCCGCGCCCTCGGGATCGACCCGGCCGAGGCACCGGAGATCATCCTCATCGAGGACTTCGTCTGCGACGAGGACATGCCGGCGCTCTTCGCGGCGGCCGACGCCTTCGTCCTGCCGACGCGGGGCGAGGGCTGGGGCATGCCGCTGATCGAGGCGATGGCCTCCGGCCTGCCCACGATCGCGACGCGCTGGAGCGCGCAGCTCGAGTTCATGAACGACGACAACTCCTGGTTGATCGACGTTCCCGCGCTCTCACCGGTCGATCCGGAGCAGACCCGGCTCAACAGCTTTTACGAGTCCGACCATCTCTGGGCCGAACCCGACCCCGATCACCTCGTCGCGATCATGCGCGAGATCGTCGCCGATCCGGCGGCCGCGAGGGCGAAGGGCGCAAGGGCTCAGGCCGAGATCGCCGCGCGCTTCTCGGCCGACGAGGCCGCCCGCATCCTGCGCGATCACGCGGCCGCCGTCGTCGAGCGCGTCCGCGCCGAACGACTCACACGCGGGCGCGAGCCGAAGCTGCCGGAGGTCCTGCCGAACATCGCCTGGACCGGCCCCATCTACGACTCCAGCGGTTACGCGGACGAGGGCCGCGCCTTCGTCCTCGGACTCCTCGACCAGGAGACCCCGGTCCGCCTCTTTCCCCTCCTCTGGGCCGAGAAGCAGGCCGCGATCGACCCGGTCGATCGCGCGCGCTTCGAAGCGGCCGAGGAGGGCCCCTTCGTGCCGGACCGCCCCGTGGTCATGATCCAGCACGCTCTCGGTCTCGTGGTCGAACCGCATCCCAAGGCCACGGCCAGCATCGCGCGGACGATGTTCGAGACCGACTCGCTCCCGCGGGAATGGGTCGATAGCCTGCTCGCGATGGACGCGGTCTTCGTGCCCTCCGAGTTCAACCGCCGGACCTTCGCGGCGGCGGGGATTCCGGCGGAGATGATCGAGGTCGTGCCGGGCAGCATCGACACGGATCTCTACCGGCGGCCGGCCCGGCCGATCGACCTGGGCTCGAAGCGCGGTTTCAACTTCCTCTCCGTCTTCGACTGGACCCGGCGCAAGGGCTGGGACGTTTTGCTGCGCGCCTATCTCGCGGAGTTCCGAGCCGACGAGGACGTCTGTCTCGTCCTCAAGGTCTGGTCCTCGCTGGGCAAGGACGCGCGCATGATCGGCGCCGAGATCGAGCGTTTCGTGCGCGACGAGCTCGGTCTGGATCCTTCGAACTGCCCCGACATCACCATCCTCGACCGGCAGGTCGCGGCCGGGGACATGCCCGGTCTCTACGCCGCCGCCGACTGTTACGTCCAGCCGAGCCGGGGCGAGGGCTGGGGGCGGCCGATCATGGAGGCGATGGCCGCGGGTCTGCCGGCGATCGCGACGGACTGGGGCGGCAACACCGAATTCATGAACCGCTTCAACGCCTTCCCGCTGGAATACGCGCTGGCTCCCTGCGATGCCGAGGCGGCCCGAGAGGCGCAGTGGTTCGAGGGCCAGTCCTGGGCCGAGCCCTGCGTCCCGCATCTCAGGCACCTCATGCGCGGCCTCTTCCAGAAGCCCGAACTGGGCCGTGAGGTCGGCGCCCGGGCGCGCGAGGAGATCCTCGACCGCTACGATCGCACGCGGGGCGCCGCCCAGCTCCTCGATGCGGTGCAGCGCGTGCTCGACCGCAAGGCCACCGGCGGCTGAACGGCGGGATTCGCGCCCGCTCGGGAATTCGAGGTCCGGCCGGCCAAGCCGACCGTTCTCGTTCCGGTCGCCGAGGCTGGAGGAGAATCGTCATGCCGTCGTTCCTGAGCCCTCCGCTCATCGTCATGCTGCTGCTGACGGGGGTCGCCTCCGCGCAGGAGACGAGCTGGATTCCGATGTCCGCCGAGGATGCGCCGTCCGCCCGCGAGGCGGCCGTCGTCGTCGATGCCGGCGGGCTGCTGGTCGTCTGGGGCGGCGCCGTCCATCTCGGCGAGGGCCGCTGGCGGTTCCACGATGACGGCGCGGTCTACGATCCGGCCGCCGACCGCTGGACGACCATGGCGAGCGAAGCTGCGCCCGCGGCCCGGGCCTGGCATTCGGCGGTCTGGACCGGCAGCGAGGTCGTCGTCTGGGGCGGTCAGGCCGAGACCGAGTTCGCCGACGGCGCGGCCTTCGACCCCCGAAAGAACACCTGGCGAACCGTCAGCTCGAAGGGCGCCCCGCGCGGCCGGGTCGAGCACGCGGCCGCCTGGGACGGCAAGCGGATGATCGTCTGGTCGGGCGTGACCGAGGAACGCTCCTTCCTCGACGGCGCGGCCTACGACCCCGTCACCGACCGCTGGTCCTCGATCCCCGCGCCGGAGATGCCCTTCGGCCGTCGGGCCTTGAAGGCGGTCGTCGCGGGCGGACGCTTCCTCGTCTGGGGCGGCATCAACGGCGGCTCGTCGCTCGGCGACGGCGCCGCGCTCGACCTCGAGTCCGACACCTGGACGCCGATCGCCGAGAAGGGCGCCCCGGCATCCCGCGCCTATCCGGGTGCGGCGGCGCTCGGCAAGCGGCTTCTGATCTGGGGGGGGAATCGCGGCATCGGGGGGGATGTGGCGCGAGGCGACGGCGCGATCTACGACCCGACGGAGAAACGCTGGACCCCGATCGTCGCCGCGGGCGCGCCGACGCCGCGGGTCGATCACCTGCTCCTGCCCTTCGCCGAGGGTTTCCTCGTCTGGGGCGGCCGCCAGAAGGACGAGCGACGTCGGGACGGAGCGATCCACGACCTCGAAGAAGGGAGCTGGCGCGAGATCCCACCGGCGCCGCGCGCGGCGCCCTTCCAGGCCGCGCTGCGCCGGGGCGATGACCTGATCCTCCTGACCTGGGATCGGGAGCGGTCCTGGGCAGGCCGATTGGAGTTGAAGGCCGGGACGAAGCGCTGAGGCTTCGCGGCCGACCGCTCAGTCGCGGCCGGTCGATCCCTGGGCGAGGCAGGCCGCGACGACGGCGACATCGACGATGTCCGCAGCCTTGCAGCCGCGCGACAGGTCCATGCAGGGCCGAGCAAGTCCCTGGACGAGCGGGCCGAGCGCGGTCGCGCCGGCCAGGCGCTCGGTGATCTTGTAGGCGATGTTGCCCGAATCGAGATCGGGAAAGACGAAGACGTTGGCCCGGCCGGCCACCGGCGAACCGGGTGCCTTGCGCTTCGCCACCGCCGGCACGATGGCGGCGTCGAACTGCAGCTCGCCGTCGATCGCGAGCTCGGGTGCGCGCTCGCGCACGAGCGCGAGGGTCCGACGCAGCTTGTCGATGCGCGGGTGCTCTGCGCTGCCCCTCGTCGAGAACGAGAGCAGGGCGACGCGCGGCTCCTCCTCGCAGAGGATCTCGTGGTTGCGCGCCGCCTCGATCGCGATCTCGGCCAGCTCCTCGGCATTCGGGTCGGGAACGACGCCGCAGTCGGCGTAGGTGAACGCGCGACCGTCGGTGAGCTCCATCAGGAAGAAGCTCGAGACCAGCTTCGACCCGGCTCGCGGTCCGACACCGCGAATCGCCGCGCGTAGCACCTCCGCGGTGGTGGCCAGGCTCCCGGCCACCGAACCGTCGGCCCGTCCGGCGGCGACGAGCAGCGCGGCGAAGAGGAGCGGGTCCTCGAGCTCGCCTTCGATCTGCGCCGCCTCGATGCCGCGCTCGGCCCGCTTGGCGCGGTAGGGGGCCGCGACGGCCTCGATGAGCGCGGTGTCGGAGCGCGAGACGACCTCGACCGCCGCCGGCAACTCCATGTGCTTCGGCGGGTCGATGAGCACCACCCGGCCCAGATCCTCGGCCGCGAAGGCGAGGACGGCCTCCTGCACCCGGGGATCGCGAGCCTCGGGAAAGACGATGCGGCGCGGCTGCGCGCGGGCGCGCTCGCGCAAACGGTCGATGACCCCCATCTCAGGGCCGTCCGAGCGGCAGGTCGTCGGGCACCTCGAGTTCCATCATGAGGATGCCGAGACCGTGGGTCTTGCCCTGGGCGTCGGTCTTCAGGCTCTCCGAGCCGCCGCCGCCGAGGGAGTCGTGCAGGATGAAGTTGAGCGCGAGGATGTTGGGCGCCTCGTAGCGATCGACCGCGCCGAGGCAGATCTCGCGGAAGTGCTCCTTCACCCGTTCGACCGTGAGCTGCTCGCGCAGGAAGGCGAAGCCCTCGGGGCGAAAGGCGACGACGCCGACGTTCGATCCGTCGCCCTTGTCGCCGGAGCGCGCGTAGGCCAGTTCGGAGAGCTTGACGCGAGCCATCACTTCACCTCCTCGACGCTGACGGTCGTCTTCACCTTGTCCTTGTCGATCAGCGCCGGCCAGTAGGAGACGATGTCGGTCGCCTTCGGCCGCCCGCCGGCGAAGCCGGTGACGCCGGGAGGACCGCTCGTGACCAGCGGGACGATCTCCATGCCGAGCCGGTCGATCTTCTTCTTGTCGGGGCCCTTGGCGCCGATGCGCAAAACGACCTCCGCCGGTTCGGTGGGCGCGGGCGCGATGCCGGCGTGGCAGACGTTGGTGCCGACGATCTCGACCATCTTCTCGTCGTCGCCGAAGTCGGCGCCGTCCATGGCCGCGCGCGCGAAGACGATCTCGGCGCAGAGCTTCGCCTTCTCGACCGCATCGGGTCCGGCGACGGTGAGCTGCCCCACGGCCTTGTAGCCGTCGTGGTAGGAGATCGAGACCTTGTAGGTCGGCGTGGCCGGTCCGCCCTTCACGCCGCTCACGCGGACGCGATCGGGGCCCTCCTGCGCCAGCTCGATGCTGGTGAAGTCGGCGACGCCGTCCGGCGTCAGGTAGCGGGCGGGGTCGCCCATCTCGTAGACGAGCTGCGAGGTGACCGTTTCGACGGTGACCAGGCCGCCGGTGTTCTCGTGTTTGGTGACGCAGAAGGTCCCGTCGGCCTCGGCCTCGATGATGGGGTAGCCGATGCGGGCCATGTCGGGCACGTCGCGCCAGCCCACGTAGTTGCCGCCGGTGCATTGGGCCCCGCACTCGACGATGTGGCCGGCGACCGTCGCCGCGGCGAGGCGGTCGAAGTCGTCGAAGCTCCAGCCGAACTCGTGCACGAGCGGAGCGACCACCAGCGAGGGATCGGTCGCACGGCCGGTGATGACGATGTCGGCGTCGAGCTGGAGCGCCTCGACGATGGGGCGGGCGCCGATGTAGACGTTGGCGCTGCTCACCCGGTCGAGGACCGAGGAGAGCTCGCGGCCGTCGTCCATGTTGCGGAGCTCCTGACCCTCGGCGAGGAGTCGGGGCAGGTCGGCGAGGATGTCGTCACCCTCGACCACCGCGATGCGGACGCCCTTCAGGCCGAGCTTGCGCACGACGGCGGCGACCGCTTCGCGACAGGCCTGGGGATTGACGCCGCCGGCGTTGGCGATGATCCGGACGCCCTTCTTCTTCGCCTCGGGGAGGACCCGCTCGATCATGCGGACGAAGTCGGTCGCATAGCCCATGTTCGGGTCGCGACCCTTGAGCTTCTGCATGATGCTCATGGTGACCTCGGCGAGGTAGTCGAGGGTCAGGTAGTGGAGGGGGCCTTCGCGGACCAAGCGGACCGGGCCGAGGATGCTGTCACCCCAGAAACCCTGGCCGTTGGCCACCAGGACCTTGTCGCGTCGCGCCATGTGGAGACTCCGGTGTTTCGTGAGGCCGAGTCTAACGGAGGTGGCCCCGCGACCGTAGGTCGGAGCCGCGACCGGCGAAACTCCGGTCCCGGGCGGCCCCGGCGGGGGCTCAGGCGTCGAGCCGCGAGGGTCCGAGGTAGGCGGGGTCGGACAGGCTGTAGCCGAGACCGCGGATCAGCTCCTCGCGCTCCTCGATCATGCGGCGCACCCGGGCACCGTTCTGGGCGCAGTGCTCGCGCCACATCGCGAAGTAGCGGTCGTTGATGTCCTTCCTCACCTCCTGCGCCGGCGGCCGCCGTTCGACTCCGATGAAGTCCTGGAGTTCGTGCAGCGCGGTCTCGGGGTCGGCGACGAAGTCCTCGTACTTGACCGTCTTCGCCTTCTTCAGCCGCGGGAGATCCTCGGCGAAGATCTCGTGAGCCCGACGCCAGTGGTCGATGAGGTCCTGGATCGTGGACTGGCTCCACTTCTGGGTCGCGTAGGCGACGGCGATCGGATGCCGCGTCACGCAGATGAAGGTCGAGTTCGGAAACAGGGCCTGGAAGAAGCGGCTGCGGATCAGCGTCGGCGGCGATTTCTCGAGCAGGATCGGGCGGCGGAGATCCCAGTGATGCTCCCACTCATGCCAGAGGCTCTCCGCGGTTTCGGACCCGGCGAGCGGGTGCTCCTCGGTCATGGCCGCGTCGGGGTGGAAGGCGAACATGCCGGGGCCGCCGAGCGCCTTCGCGGTCGAAACGACGGTCTGCAGGTGCTGGCCCTCGTCCTCGGGGACGCCGGTGCCGTCGAAGCCGGAGATCTCCGGGTGCTCCTTCAGGCACTGAAAGAGCAGGGACGTGCCACTGCGGTGGAGTCCGGTGACGAAGACGAAACTCTTCTTCGGGTCGATCACGAGCCGAGCATCGCTCCCATGAGCTGCCTGATCTTGCGGGTGACGCGGCGAGCATCCTCTCTGTCCTCGCCGTCGAAGGCGAAGGCTACCAGAACGAGGGCGTAGACGGCGAGCCCGCAGAAGAAGCAGAGGCCGATTTCGAGCCAGCTCGAGGGCTCGATGAACCAGCGCAGGAGCAGCCAGGCCGCGCTCCCGGCCAGCGCGGGCAAGAGCCCCGGCACCATCGTCCGGCGCAACCAGTCGCCGAACTCCACGCCCGCGATCTCCCGGCCCAGTCGCCAGTTGAGGACCGGCTGGATGGTGCAGGCCGCGATCAGCGTGGCGAGAGCCGAGCCCACGGCGCCGAGGCCGAGGAAGCCCACGAGATAGAAGGTGATGCCCAGGTTCGTCGTCTGGACGAAGAGGCCATAAAGTGCGGCTTTCCTTACCTTTTCCGTCGCCGAGGCGATCTGGCCCAGCATCAGGTTGCCGAAGCGGACCAGCGGGACGAGGGTCAGGACCCCGAGCACCGTCGCCGTATCGACGTAGTCGGCGTACTTGGCGGCGCCGACGTAGAGGTGGACGAGCTCGTCGCGGTAGACGATGAGCGCCGGTGCCAGCGCGCCCGCGACCCAGAGCCCCCACTTGCCGCCGCGCATGTAGATCGCGGCGAGCCCCCGCTTGTCGCCGCGGGCGTACAGGGCGACCAGCGGCGGAGCGATCGGCCCCAGCGCGAGCACCGTCATGCGCTGGATCTGGGCGAAGACGAGACCGCCGAGGTAGAAGGCGGCGACGTCGGTCTTGGTGGCGAGGTGCGTCAGGATGATCACGTCGGCCTGCCGCCTGATCAGGGCCGAGACCTGCTGCACCGAGTTCCACAGGCCGAAGGAGGTGAGGCGCCGCGCCGAACTCCAGTCGATGTCCCGGCGGCGGAAGCGCAGGGCCGGTACGAGCCGTTGCGAGACCATCACCGTGGCGATCTGGCCGAAGGTCTCGGCCACGACCGTGCTCACGACGACCCAGGTGACCCGCGTGCTGTGACCGTAGAGGAGCGCGGCCAGGATCGCCAGGCGCAGGACCTGGGTCGCGAGGGAGACCACGCTGGTGAGGAAGAACTTCTGCCGGACGAAGGGTCCGACCGAGAGCGGTGAGAGCATGAGCTTCACCACCGCGCCGGCGAAGAGCAGCAGGAGCATCCCGCGGGCCGCATCGACCTGATCGGACTCGATGTCGAGGATCGGCTGGGCGAGCCAGATGAAGAGGGCGCCCAGCATGACGACGACGGCGGAACCGATCGCCATGAGCGGCATCATGGTCGAGACGATCTGGCGGATACGGCTCTCGTCACCCCGCGCGTAGGCCTCGACGGTGAAGCGGGAGAGTCCACCGGTGAGCACGTTGGTGAGGACCGGGACGAACTGGAGGGGCACGATGACGAGCGGGTAGAGCGCGTACTCCTCGGTCGGGAGCCGGCGGATCAGGTACTGGTTCAGCCAGACCAGCACCGAGATGTTGAGCACGTGGGTCAGCACCTGGCAGGCCGAGTTGACCAGGACCAGGCCCTTGCTGACCGGGACGTGCTGTTCCTTCGCCATGCCGTTCCCGTTCCCTTCCGGTCAGCCCTCGTTCAGGTCTCGTAGCCGAAGCGTCGCAAGGCCTCGCCGGCCTCCTCCTCGAGCTTCGCGATCAGGGCGGGGTCGCGATCCCGCCAGCGTCCGAGCGACGACGGAGCCCTGACCACCCCGGCGGTCGCCGCGGGGTCGCCGTCGAGACCGAGGAAGCGATAGAGCTCGCGGGTGGTCTCGGCGGGGCGCGTGCAGAAGTCCTCGAAACGCAGCCTGAGGTAGCGATCGCCGAGCTCCCTCTCGGCATAGTCGGCAGCCTCGGTGTTTATCAGCGACCAGAGCCGGATCGAGCGCCGGGCCCGATCCTCGGGTGCGCCGCGCCCGAGGTACTGCTCGCCGTGGTCGTCGAGCTGGCTCTGGTTGGACGAGAAGGCCATGTCGCGTCCGTCGCGGACGAGGTGCACGAAACGGAAGCCCGGGAGGCTGCGCTCGAGGAAGGGCAGGATGTAGATCGTGCGCGGGTTCTTGAGCGACCAGGGCGCGCCGGGGTCGGGGATGCCCTCGCGGTGCTGCGCGAGGGTCCGCCGGAACTCGCGCTGCATCCGCTCGAGACGCTCGAAGGGCACGCCCTCGTCCTGCCATTCCCGCCAGCTCGGGATCCAGCGGCGCAGGAACCTCGCGACGTCCTCGGAGTCGTTGGCCGGATTGAGGTTCCGGCCGATCCAGATGCCGAGCTCCTGGAGCAGCATCGTGATCACCCGGGTGCCCGAGCCCCCGGTGGCGCCGATCACGAAGGGCGGCGGCGCCGCCTCGAGATCGAGCTCGGCCTCTCGGCCGATCCGACCCTGACGGACGTCTTCGAGTACATCGCGCAGTCCGCGCAGGATCCTGGACAACATCGATAAGGCTTCTCTTCGCGACGAGGACGGCGGATTCTAAACCTTCGAGCCGGGATGCGCCAAGCGCCGCCGTTTCCGGCCTCTCGCGACGTCTCAGGACGAGCCGACGTGCGGCCGATGTGCGGGCGGCCCTGGATTCGAGGTCGCCTCGCCCCTAAGTTGGCCCGGTCGGGGACGGCATCGCCGACCGGAAGAGGACGATCGGGAAGGGGATGACATGGGGGAACAGGCCGATCGACCGGTCGTCGGCTCGAGCTCCTCGAGCCTCGTGCTGGCGATCTTCGCGCTCTCGGGCTTCTCCGCCCTCGTCTACCAGGTCGCCTGGCAGCGCGTCCTCTTTCGCATCTACGGGATCAACGTCGAGGCCGTGACCGTCGTCGTGACCGCCTTCATGCTGGGCCTCGGTCTCGGTAGCCTGCTCGGCGGCCGGCTCTCCGCGGACCCGCGCCGCGATCGCCTGCGTCTCTTCGCCCTGGTCGAGGTCGGCATCGGTCTCTTCGGTCTCGGCTCGCTGCCGCTCTTCGGCCTCGTGGGCGAGGCGACCCTCGCCGCTCCGGCCCCGCTGGTCGCGGCCGCGACCTTCCTCCTGCTCCTGCTGCCGACCCTGCTCATGGGCTCCACGCTGCCTCTCCTCACCGCGCATCTCGTGGATCACAGCGGCAACGTCGGTCGCTCGGTGGGATCGCTCTACTTCGTGAACACGATCGGCTCGGCGCTCGCCAGCGTGCTCGTCGTGATCCTCCTGCTCCCCCTGCTCGGTCTGACCGGCGCCGTCGTCGCGGCGGCGCTCGGCAACTTCTGCGTGGCCCTGATCGCCCTGCGCCTCAGGGCGCCGGAGGTCGCGGCATGAGCCTCCTCGCCGCCTTCCTCGTCTCGGCGCTCACCGGCTTCGTCGCGCTGTCCTGGGAGATCCTCTGGTACCGCGTGATCGCCTTCTCGTCGGGCGGCTCGCCGGCCTCCTTCGGGCTCCTGCTCGGCGCCTACCTCGCCGGCATCGCCTTCGGTGCGCTCTTCGTGCGGCGCTACTGCGACGCCGACTCGCAGGATGAGAAGAACAGGGCGCGGATCGCCCTCCTGATCCTGGCCTCGGGACTCACGGCCTTCCTCGCCGCGCCGGCGATGGCGCTCATCTGCGTGGCCTCGCACTGGCTCCTCGGCCTCGTACCGGTCATCCTCGCGGCCGGCCTCTCCGGCGCGATCCTGCCGCTGCTCGCCCACGCCGCGATCCCGGCCGATCGCCATGCGGGGAGGCGCCTCGCGCGCCTCTACCTCGGCAACATCCTCGGTTCCGCGGCCGGGAGCCTGGTCACGGGCTTCCTCCTGCTCGACTGGTTCGACTTCGAGACGATCGCCGCAGTTCTGCTGGCGACCTCGGTCGCCGCCGCGCTCCCGGTCGGCCTCTCGGCCGCGCGGTCGCGGCCGCGCTGGGTCCTGGGCACGCTGGTCCTGCTCCTCGTCGCCCTGCCGCTCTCGCGCGGCCTGCATGCCGGATTCTGGAATCGCCTGCTGCACGATCCCGAGCACGAGATCGGTCCGGTCGAACGTCTCGTGCAGAACCGCCACGGCGTGATCGCGGTCACCACCGACGGCACGGTCTTCGGCGACGGCGCCTACGACGGCCGCATCTCGACCAGCCTCGTGAACGACGTCAACTGGGTCATCCGCCCCTACTTCCTTGCGGCGCTCGATCGCCGGCCGAAGGAGGTGCTGGTCGTGGGCCTGGCGCTGGGAGCCTGGACCCAGATCGTCGCCGCGCTGCCCGGCGTCGAGAAGGTCACCGTCATCGAGATCAACCCGGGTTACCTCGAGCTGATCGGCCACTACGACGAGGTCGCCTCGCTGCTCGGAAACGACAGGATCGAGATCGTCATCGACGACGCCCGGCGCTGGATGCAGCGCCATCCCGAACGGCGCTTCGATCTCGTCGTGCAGAACACCACCTGGCACTGGCGAGCCCATGCCAGCAGCCTGCTCTCGCGCGAGTACTTCGAGCTGACGCGCTCCCTCATGAACCCGGACGGCCTCCTGATCGTCAACACGACCTTCTCGGACGACGCGATGCGCACGGCCATGGCGGTCTTCCCGGACTGCCTCAGGGTCTACAACGCGATCATCGCCTCGGACCGCCCCTTCTCCTTCTCGAAGGTCCTCTGGCGGGAGAATCTCCTCGCCATGCGCATCGACGGCCGCCCGATCTTCGCCCTTGCGGACGAGAAGGAGCGGCGCCGACTGGACGAGATCCTCTCCTTGATCGACACTCTCGACACCGGTCCGATGAACGAAGTCATCGAGAGTCGGACTTCGCTCGAGCGTCGGCTCGGGCGGGAACCGATCATCACCGACGACAACATGCTGAGCGAGTTCCGGCGTCTGCACTGGTGAGACCCCGCCTCGCGGAGTCCCGACCATGACGCGAATCCTCCTCGCCGTACCCGTCCTCCTGCTCCTGGCCGTGCTCCTGCCCGCGCAGTACAAGGGCTGCAACCACGCCCTGCACTCCGAAGGCGTCGATGCTCCGCTGCGGCCCGAGGGGGAGGGCGAGGGACCCTTCGAGCAGCTCATCCTGCGCGGCGCGACCTTCATCGACGGCGCCGGCGCACCGGCCCGCGGTCCGGTCGACATCGTCATCGAGAAGAACAGGATCGTCCGGATCATCGACGTCGGCTATCCGGGCCTGCCGATCGACCCGAAGCGTCGTCCGAAGGCGAAGGCCGGCGCGAAGGAGATCGACTGCGCGGGCTCGTACGTGCTGCCCGGGCTCATCGACATGCACGGTCACATCGGCGGCAAGGCGCAGGGCACCACCGCCGAGTACGTCTACAAGCTCTGGCTCGGTCACGGCATCACCACGATTCGCGAACCCGGCTCCTTCAACGGCATCGACTGGACCCTCGAGCAGAAGAAGAAGAGCGCCGCCAACGAGATCACCGCGCCGCGCATCATGGCCTACTCGGTCTTCGGACAGGGCCGCGGCGCGCCCTTCACCACGACGGACGAGGTCGAGGCATGGGTCGATGCAGTCGCCGAGAAGGGCGCCGACGGCATCAAGTTCTTCGGCGCGCCCCCGAAGTTCATGATCGCGGCGCTGACCCGGGCTCGCGAGCTCGGTCTGCGTAGCGCCTGTCACCACGCGCAGCTCGACGTCGCCCGCTGGAACGTGCTCGACTCGGCGCGCTGGGGGCTCACCACGATGGAGCACTGGTACGGTCTGCCCGAGGCCCTCTTCGTCGATCGGCGCATCCAGGACTACCCGCCGGACTACAACTACAACGACGAGCAGAACCGCTTCGAGGAGGCGGGCAAGCTCTGGCAACAGGCGGCGAGGCCCTTCAGCGAGCATTGGAATGCCGTGATGGCCGAACTCATCGAACTCGACTTCACCCTCGATCCGACCTTCACGATCTACGAGGGCAGCCGTGATCTCATGCGGGTGCGCCGGGCCGAGTGGCACGAGGACTACACGCTGCCTTCGCTCTGGGACTACTACCGGCCGAGTCGGGCCGCGCACGGCTCCTACTGGTTCAACTGGGGCACGCGTCAGGAGGTCGCCTGGAAGGAGAACTACCGGCTCTGGATGACCTTCGTGAACGAGTACAAGAACCGCGGCGGCCGCGTCACCTGCGGCTCGGACTGCGGCTTCATCTACAAGCTCTACGGCTTCGATTACATCCGCGAGATCGAGATGCTGGTGGAGGCGGGCTTCCATCCCCTCGAAGCCCTGCGCGCGGCGACGCTGGCCGGAGCGGAGGCGCTGGGCATGGATCAGGAGATCGGCTCGATCGAGGCCGGCAAGCTGGCCGATCTCGTGATCGTGCCGGCCAACCCGCTCGACAACCTGAAGGTGCTCTACGGGACGGGGGCGATCCGGCTCGACGAGAACAACGTCCCCGTGCGGGCCGGCGGCGTGCGCTGGACCATCAAGGACGGCATCGTCTACGACGCGCGCCGGCTCCTCGCCGACGTGCGCGCCATCGTTCAGGAGGCGAAAGCGGAGAGCGGCAAGGGGATCGTTCAGCCCGGTCTCGAGGAGCGCTGAGCGGAGCGAAGCAGGAGCGCCGGCCAGACAGGCCGGCATTGGATGCCTCGTGGAGCCGGGAATGCCGCTCTGTCTGAGCGGCGCTCCAGGGTCAGGGCCGGTGGGGCCGGCCCCAGAGGAAACCCTGTCCGAACTCGATGCCGAGCTCTCGGGCGAGGGCGCGGTCGGCTTCGGTCTCGATGCCCTCGGCGATGACCTCGGCACCCAGCGCGGTCGCCACACGCACGAGACGCTCGAGCGAGCGGGCGAGGCCGGCTCCGGTCGAGGCGCCGCCGACGTAGCGCCGGGCGATCTTGACGATCTCGGGCTCGAGTATGACGAGGGTCTCCAGCGAGCTGCGACCGAAGCCGACGTCGTCGATCGCGAGTCTCAGACCCGCGGCCCTGAGCGGCGCCAGGCGTTCGCGCAGGCGAGTCGGATCGCCGATGACGTGCTGTTCGCTGATCTCGAGGACGTAACGGCCGGAGGCCATGTCGGCGGGGAAGAGGCCGAGGAGACGCGCCGGATCGACGTTGAGGATCGTGGCGGGCATCACGTTCAGGTGAACCTGTCCCGCCGCCGCGCCCAGGCGTCCGACCAGCCGCAGGCCGCCCTCGAGGCAGAGCAGGTCGAGCCGGCCCAGGGTGGACTCGTCCCGGCAGGCGCGGAACATGTCCGTGGGCATCTCGAAGGGCCCCTTCGGGCCGCGGCTCAGGACCTCATGGCCGACGATGGACTCGTCCTCGAGCCGGAAGATCGGCAGGAGCACGGCCGACAGGTCCCGACCGCCGTCGACGAGCGCGACGAAGTCCCGGCGGGCCTCGCCTCCGTCCACATGGTCGGCCTCGGATGAGACGCGGTTCTTGCCGGCGACCTTGCCGCGGCTGAGCGCGAGCCGGGCATCGATGAGGATGTCGGCGATGGCCGAGCGCTCGAGATCGACCTGGCAGAGTCCGATGCTCACCGTCGTGCGGACCTCCTGCTCGGCATGGACGAGGGGCTGATTCGCCACCGCGGCCCGCAGACGCTCGGCGACCCGGAGGCCCTCGCCCTCGCGGGTGTCGGGCATCACGATCAGGAACTCGTCGCCGCCGATGCGGCCCACGATGTCCTGCGGCCGCAGCATCGACTTGAAGATCCGGGTGACGTGGACGAGGACGCGATCGGCGATCGCGTGGCCCCAGACGTCGTTCACCTGCTTGAAGTCGTCGAAATCGATCAGCAGGGCCGCGATGTGCGAGCCGTCGCGGCGCGCGCGCTCGATCTCCTGACCGAGCAGGCGGTCGAGCCCGCGGCGGTTCTCGGCCGTCGTCAGCGGATCGACGTGGGCGAGATGGTCGAGATTGGCGTTCATCGCCTCGAGCCGGCGCGCCTGACGGTGCAGTTCGCGCTCGCGGGCGTGACGGCTCGAGACGTCGCGGATGCAGACGAGCCTCGCGGTCTCACCCTGCCAGACGAAGTCCTGGCTGCGCGACTCGCCGATGCGATCGTCACCGACCCTGACCTCGCCTTCGCGGCGAAGGAGGTCCGGAGGCAGGCGGTCGAGGTCCTTGCCGGCGAGACCGAGCCAGGTCATCGCGGCCGAATTCGCCCACAGGATGAGCCCGCCGCGATCGGCGACGACCATGCCGTCCGGGGAGCGGGCAAAGAGCTCCTGGAAGACCTTCTCGGAACGGAACTCGCGGGCGACCTCGGGGGCCCTTGAATCGGCTGACATGGAACGAGGCTCGCTCAGGTCTCGATGTGGAACAGACTGCCCTGGCCCCGTGGCGCCGCGCGGAGGCGGAGGGGGACGAGGAATGTACCGCGCCCGCCCCGACGAGGACAAATCATTCCGGGAACGCGGCTTCCGTCCGACCGCTCTCGATTCGAGTCGCGCAGGCGACCCGATGTGGAGAGCCTGTTCAGAAGTCGCCTTTTGTCCACAATCAATTGCCCAGTTCGACCCCCGGGCTGTGGGTAAGTCGTCGAGAAGGGGAGCCCGGGCGATCGCCTCTTTGCCAAGGATTCATCCTTCAACGGGCCGCCGCCCGCCGGCTCTCGAGCCTCTCGAGAGCCCTGCGGAACTCGGCGCGCCGCGAGGCCATCGGCAACCGGCGCGATACCGGTCGTTCGGCGAGGTCGAGCCAGATCGAGGCCACGGGTTCCTCGTCGCGTTCGCCCTCCATCGTCACCAGGCTCATCATGATCTCGTAGTCGCCCGGAGCCTGAAGCGCGAAGGTGACCTGCGAGGGGAGACCCGTGACCTGGAAGATGCGATCGGGGACGCGGTTCGCGAGCAGATCGTCGCGGCCGAGTCGGCGCTTCTCGCCGTAGCGAAAGCGCATCTCCAGACCGATGCCCGGCGGCAGGTCGAGGTCGGGCGCGGGCAGGACGAGCACGAGGTTCGGAGCCTCTTCGAGGATGATGCAGCGCGAGTCCTCCAACCCCTCGAGGCGCAGCAGCGCGAAGCCGTCGTGGGCGACCTCGAGGTCGAGGCCCCCGGCGACGCGCGGCAGATCGACGCGTCCCAGGGCATCGGTCTGGGTGCGCGAGAAGACCGGGCCGCCGGCCGACTCGCCGCGGGCGAGCGCGAGGATCCGGGCGTCGGCGACCGGCGCACCGGCGGGATCGAGCACCTCGAGCTCGAAGGTGTCCAGGAGGTCGCGGAGATCGATCGCGTCGAGTCTCGGGTCGCGGCAGGCCTCGCCCGGCTCGAGCTTCAGGCCGCCGATCTCGACCAGCTGCTCCTCGGCTCCGATCAGGCGCAGCGCCAGCC
>JBFIHP010000003.1:0-23436 GCA_041601735.1 Planctomycetota bacterium
CTCCTCGAAGTTGCCGGGGAGCCCCTCCCGGGCCTCACCCCCCCCTCCGGCTCGCCGGCCGGGCCGCGGCCCCTGGGATCGAACCGGTCCGGACCTTCGGCCGGTTCGAGGCCGCGCCGCGGCGCCCCGGAAGGGGGGCGGGAGCGGGCGACCTGCGACCCTGCGCCGCACCGCCCCGGGCGCCGAACACGGCTCAAGTCTGCATCTTCATGCAGCCGATAGAGCCTTCGGAAGCAACCGGGGGAGATGGTATGTCCACGCGCAAGGCCCGCGTTTCGCTCTGCATGATCGTCAAGAACGAGGAGGAGTCCCTCGGGGCCTGCCTCGAATCGGCCCGGACCTTCGTGGACGAGATCTGCATCGTCGATACCGGCTCGACCGACTCGACCCTCGAGATCGCGCGGGCCCACGGCGCCCGGCTGAAGACGATCGACTGGCCCGACGACTTCGCCGAGGCCCGCAACCACTCGATCGACATGGCGACCGGCGACTGGATCCTCGTCCTCGACGCCGACGAGCGGCTGCGACCGGGCCAGGAGGCTGAGCTCGCGGCCTGCGTCGATCATCCCCGGACGATCGCGGCCTTCCAACGCATCACCAACCACGGTGACGAGGGCAAGATGGTGAGCTGCCTCATCCTGCGGCTCTTCCGCAACCTGCCCGAGCATCGTTTCGAAGGCGCGATCCACGAGCAGATCATCCCGACCATCCTGAAGAGCGGCGAGCGGCTCGGCCTGCGGGTCCAGGAGGAATGCCTCGACATCGATCACTACGGCTACACCCAGGCCCTGCGGGTCTCGAAGGACAAGGACCGCAGGGATCGCTTCCACTTCGAACGGGCGCTCGAGAAGGCGCCGGACGACGCCTACCTCTGGTTCAAGTACGGCGACTTCCTGCGCCGCTTCGACGACCAGGCGCCGGCTCTCGAGGCCCTGGGACGGGCCTGCGACCTCGTCAGCGCGAAGTCCGACGACGAGGTCCGCGATCTGACCTACTGCGCCGAGCCCTTCGCACTTCGGGCGCTCGAACTCATCCGGCAGGGGCGCCTCGACGAGGCCGGTCGCCACGTCGAAGCGGCCCGACGCCTGCGGCCGACTCCGATGATCCACTGGGTGCGCGGTCACCACGCGCTGAACGTCGGACGCTTCGAGGAGGCCCACGAGGCCTTCGCGGCCTGCCACGCGCTCGAAGGCGTCTCGGTCCACGTGCCGGCCCAGCCCGGGATCACCTCGGGGCGCTCCGTCTTCGGCATGGCGCGGGCCCTGCTCGGCCTCGGGCGCCAGGACGAGGCCGTGGCTCGCTTCGAGGAGGGCTTCGAACGCTATCCCGACTGCGTCGATCTCATGAAGGCCTGCGCGCGCATCCGTCTGGCCAAGAGGGACGATCAGGCCGCATTGCGGCTCTGCATGGACTGGCTGGCAGAGCGCCCCGAATCCGGCGAGGTCTGGCAGATCGGCGCCGAGGCGCTCCTGGAACTCGGTCTCTGGGACCGCGCGACCGAGTGGGCGCTCCGCGCGGTGGAGCACGCCGATCGCGAGGAGATGCCGGGGGCCCGGGCGACGCTGGGCGCCGTCCATCTGGGCCTCGGATCGATCGAGGCGGCCCTGGACGAGTTCCATGCCGGCCTCGCGACGCCGGCCGGACGGGCCGGCTTCGCCTTCGTCCTCAGCCTCCTCGGCGACCCGCTACCCGCCGCGATCACCGAGGACATGCCCGGTCTGCGGGCGGGCTTCAGCTGTCTTTCGAGGCGCCTGGCCGCGGCGCCCGAGGGTCCGCGCGTGCTCGATCTCCTGGCCCGCGGCGTCGCCGGCCGCAGCTCGCCCCTGGCCGATCTCTTGCCGGGAATCGAACCGGCGCCGGTCTGAGCTTGCTTTTCGGCGCTCACAGGGCAGGTTAGGTTTCTCATCGGAACGCACCGGCGTCGTATGGAGTCCCAGGGGTAAGTCATGGCCTTTGCCGTCATCTCCGATGTGCACAGCAACTTCGAAGCGCTGACCGCCGTCTTCGCGGACATCGACGCTCGCGGCCTCGACCCCGTCTTCTGCCTCGGCGACGTCGTCGGCTACGGCCCCGAACCCGAGCCCTGCATCGATCTGATCCGCGCCCGCTGCAAGGTGACCATCCGGGGCAATCACGACGAGGCGCTCTTCAGCGGCGCCGACCGCTTCAATCCCTACGCCCGGCACGCCATCGAATGGACGCGGAGCCGGATCAAGCCCGGGCTCTTCCGCGGCAAGGCCGCGGCCGAGCGCTGGAAGTTCCTGCAGGACCTCCCGCTCGACCACCGCGAGGGTGAGCACTACTTCGTCCACGGCTCCCCCCGGGACCCGGTGAACGAGTACGTCTACCGCGAAGACGTCTTCTTCAATGCCGACAGCAAGCTGAAGACGATCTTCAAGTCGGTCGATCGGGTGCTCTTCCTCGGTCACACCCATCTCCCGGTGATCATCTCGGACGCCCTCGAGACCTTCGTGCCGGGCGAAGACGGCAGCGATTTCGACCTGAAGCCGGGTCGGAAGTACATCGTGAACGTGGGTTCGGTGGGTCAGCCCCGCGATCGTGACGTGCGGGCCTGCTACGTCGAGGTGGACGGCGACCGGATCCGATATCGGCGCGTATCCTACGAGGTCGAATCCGTCGTCAAGAAGATCGGTTCGAACCCCGCGCTCGACTCCGTGCTGGGCAGCCGACTCCTCGTCGGCATGTAGTCCGCCAAAAAGCCCCGACAAAGCCCTTCAGTCCTCCGGCCCTTCGGTCCGAAATCCATGAATGGAAGAGGCTTAGGTTTTGATCCTCTTGACAGGGCGCGAGACGCGGGACAACCTAACCGCGATCGAATCCCTGACCGCAGTCCGCGGGGGAGGTCGAAGAGGGGACGGTCCGATCGACGGATCGAAGGGGAGCTGCGCCGTGGATCGGTCTCGGCGGCCCGCCTCAGCGGCCGGATGCCGGGGATCGGAGGAGAGAATGACGGACAAGGTCGAGATCGCCATCAAGACGCATGTCGGCATGGTTCGCAGCGAGAACCAGGACCACTTCGGCGTCTACCGGCCCTCCGGTCCCGAAGAAGAGAGCCGCAAGGGCCATTTCGTCGTGGTCGCGGACGGCATGGGCGGTCACTCGGGCGGCCAGATCGCCAGTCAGACCGCGGCCGACGCCATGGTCTCCACCTTCAAGAATTCCAAGCTCCAGACCATGCAGGAGCTCCTCGAGGAGTCCATTCTCGCCGGCAACGAGGCGGTCAAGTCCAAGCAGGAGAGCAATCCCCAGCTCCGTGAGATGGGCACCACCTGCGTCAACGCGCTCGTCCGCGGCGAGAGCATCATGGTGGCCCACCTCGGCGATTCCCGCTGCTACATGTTTCGCGGCTCGGAAGACAGCCAGGTCACGCGCGACCACACCTACCTCAACGAGCTGATCGACATCGGTCTGCTCACGCCCGAACAGGCCGACGGCCACCCGGACAAGAACATCATCACCCGCTGCGTGGGCATGTCGCAGCGCCTCGAGATCGACTACAACCATCGATCGATCGAGCGCGGCGACATCTTCGCCATGTGCAGCGACGGACTCTCGAATTTCGTCACCATCGAGGAGGTCGGCCAGGTCGTGCGCAAGCACGAGCCCGAGGAGGCCTGCGAACTCCTCATCAAGATGGCCAACGAGCGGGGCGGTGACGACAACATCACCGTCGCGGTCATCCGCATCAACGAGATACCCGAGGAGGATGACGACCTCGCTCGCCTCGACGCCGAACGCCGTAGCCAGATCAATGCCGACCGGACGCCGGTCATCAAGCGCGACGATCTCGATCCCTCGCTGACCGAGGACTCGGAGGCGGACACGGCGGAGGGCTCACCGAGGCCTCAGACCCGTCACATGGCGCTCCAGGACCTGACCGATTCCGAGCTCTCGACCGCGACGACCCAGCCCATCCCCGGGCGCGGCAAGGCGGGCGCTCTCGGCAACGCGAACCGGGCCTGGTTCTGGCTGATCGGCGCCGAGGTGCTGGCCCTATTGCTTCTTCAGTTCTGGATTGGTCGCTTCTGAGCCATGATCGGCACTCGAGTCGGAAAGTACACGATCACCCAGGAAATCGGAGACGGCGGCCACGCCTTCGTCTTCAAGGGTGAGGGTCCGAACGGCGAGGCCGTGGCGATCAAGATGCTCAAGCCGAGCGTCGCGGGCGAGGACAACCTCGACAAGCGCTTCGTGCTCGAGGCCGAGGCGCTCAAGAAGCTCAAGCATCCGCACATCGTCGATTTCCACGACTACATCTTCAAGGACGGCTATCACTACCTCATCCTCGAGCTCATGGATCAGGGCTCGGTCGAGGACCTCATCAAGACGATGGGCGCGGTCCCGCCGCGCTACGCCGTCCCGATCTTCTATCACGTCCTGGACGCGATCGACTTCAGCCACAACCACGGCTACATCCATCGCGACCTGAAGCCGAACAACATCCTCATCAACTCCGAGGGCAAGGCTAAGCTGACCGACTTCGGCATCACCAAGGTCGTCGGCGGCCAGAACCTGACCCGCAAGGGCTTCGTGCTCGGCACCACGCTCTACATGGCTCCCGAGTTCATCTCGCAGGGCGTCGTGTCGATCAAGACCGACGTCTACGCACTCGGCGTGAGCTTCTACGAGATGTTGACGTCGCACAAGCCGTTCGAGTACGAGCGCGAGGACGAACCCCTGCGCGACTTCGCCCTGCGCGTCTGCCAGGGCAAGGCGACGCCGCCGACGGCCTACAAGCCGATGCCGCCGCAGCTCGAGCGCATCGTGATGAAGTCGATCGCGCAGAATCCGAAGGACCGTTACAAGTCCGCCAAGGAGTTCCGCCGCGATCTCGCTCGCAACTTCCCGGACCTGATCAACCGCGACATCGTGATCCCCTCGGGTCGTGCGATGACGCGCTACGTCAAGATCGACGACCTGAAGGATCTCGGCCCCGGCGACACGGCCCGTGGCCGCGGCGCCGGCGGTCTCGCGCCGGCCATCCGCGCCGCGATCGCCGCGACCGCCTTCATCGTCCTTCTCGGCGCCTCGCACTTCGCGCCGACCTGGTTCCCGGACGAGCTCGGGCGCACCTCGCCGGGGCTCATCTACGGGCTCGGCGGCGGTCTGGCCCTGCTGGTCGCATTCCTGCTCTACTTCATGCTGCCGCGGCCGCGTCACCACGTTCGCGCCGCGCCGGCCGCCGCGCCCGCGGCGCCGGCTCCGATCGAAGAGGAGCCGAGCTCGAGCAGCCACGATTCGGAGGACTCCTCGATCCCCGAGTTCGAGGACACCATCCCCTTCGCCGATTCGTTCCGCAGCAACAAGCCGGTCACGATGACCGAGAACTCGGAACTCGACGCCTACCTGGTGGTGATCTCCGGGCCCGACAAGGGCCGCCGCTTCGGTCTGCGTCCGGTCTCGCGCATTGGCCGCGACCTCAGGCTCGACATCCGGCCCCACGATCCGGAGATCTCGCGTCACCACACGACGATCACCTTCGACGGACGCGGTTTCACGGTCGAGGACCTCGAGTCCACCAACGGCACCTTCGTCAACGAGGAGCGCGTGACCGGCAAGCGAGCGCTCAAGCCCGGCGACATCATCCGCGTCGGCTCCTCCTCGATGCGCTTCGAATTCACCCACTGATTGCGACCGGGATTCGAGGACGCGACGGCGATCGTCGCATTCACGCCATCGCGTTCGGTCCTGCCCGAGCACTCGGACATACGGCGACATACGGTGCCAGGCACATTCCGCCGGGGCGCGGGTCGAGTCTGCCGCTTCGAGGAGCCTGAGGGCGCCCCGGCAGAAGGTGCCAGGCACCGTATGTCGCCGTATGTCGGCTCGAATGCTCGGGCTGGTCAATCGGCGAAGAAGGCGGCGGCGTCGAGTTCGAGGATGACGAAGCTCCCCTGCCCGAGCGCCACCGGCGTCGGCACGCGGCGATCGAGAAGCGGGAGTCCGCGCAGCCAGAGGAAGTCGGCGGTCTCGGCCATGTCCCAGACCA
This sequence comes from Planctomycetota bacterium, assembly GCA_041601735.1. GTDB lineage: Bacteria > Planctomycetota > DRQF01 > JACKGY01. Next base: position 6,011 of record JBFIHP010000003.1, read on the forward strand.
CGAAGACCCGATCGAAGGAGCGGGCGTGGGGCCGGAGAGCCTGACGGAGATCGTCGTAGGCGCGCCGCGTCCGCACACCCGGCACCATGACGGCATCGACGTAGAAGCGATCGGCGGCGAAGCCCAGCGAGGTCATGACGAAATCGCGAGGCCCGAAGCGCTCGGCCATCGCGAGGCCGCGATCGCGCAAGGCCGTGGTGCGATAGGAGTCGTGCAGCTCGATGCCTCGCCAGGCCGAGAAGGAGGCGGCGCCGAGCAGGAGGACGAGGCCGGCGGCGCGCAGCCTGGGGCCGCCGCTCTCCTCGCGACCGAAGCCGAGGAGGGCGCCGGTCGCGAGCAGGGCGAAGGAGCCGCTCGCCATCATGAACCAGAACTCGTGCTTCGCGGCGTGGGTCTGGAAGGCAAAGGCCGGGAGGACGCCCGCCACGAGGCCCGCGACCGCGATCTTCATCGCCGGTTCGCGCAGGCGCCCGGCCAGGGCGCGCAGGAGACCGAGCGAGGCCAGGGCCAGCAGAGGGATGCCGACCGTGCGCAGGAGGTGGCGAGCGAGGCTGGCGAGGAAGGGCGGCGTCTCGCCCGCGAGCGCGCGGTGGATGTCCGATTGCTGCTGCATCAGCTCGCCCGAGAAGGCCCGGCCCAGCTTGCCGACGTGCTCGACGAAGACCCCGAGGCCGCCCTGGGCCCAGACGATCCAGGCGCCCACGACGATCAGGGCGGCACCGAAGGGCAGGCCGATCAGGAAGGCGCGGCGCAGGCGCTCCCTGGCGCGGCCCGCTTCGAGGAGGTCGATGAGCCAGATCCCCGGAACGAGGAAGTAGGCGAACCAATCGGTGAGCCCCGCGAGAAAAGCGAGGGCGAAGTAGGCGGCGTAGCGCCCCCGCCCCTCGCGCCAGCCCCGCCAGGCGACGAGGGTCGGTGTCGCCAGGAGGAGGCAGAAGATCGGGATGTCCACCATGTTGCCGTACTGGAAGAGCAGGGGCAGGGCGGCCATCGTCATGGTCGCGGCCGAGGCCGTGATCGGGGCGACGACGCGCCCCAGGGCGCGGCGGAAGACGAGGAGCAGCGCCGCGCAGGCGATGAGCATCGCCCAGCGGAGCGCCGCCTCGTCGCGGCCGAGGTAGCGATAGCAGGGGTAGATCAGGAAGTAGCCCGTTCCGGGGTGGTTCGCGTAGGGTCGCCAGATGTCGGGGTCTTCCGGGTGGAAGAACTCCGGGCCTTGCATCCGCTTGGCGAAGAAGCCGTGGGCCTCGAGGCCCCTGCAGGCGTAGCCGTAGTAGGCGCCGCTGTTGACGCCGCCCAGGGAGGAATCCCAGGGCTCCGCCCGCCAGGCGACGTGGCAACCGAGAAGCAGCAACGAGAAGGCCAGGGCCAGGAAGTGGGCGACGCGCGGCATGGGTGACGGAGGCCTCAGCGGCCTCCGAACCACCAGAAGAGGAAGCCGAGGCCGGCGACCGCCACGAGGGCGAGCAGGAGATAGAGCCCGGGATTGCGGCTCACGATGGGTTCGTCGAGGTTGGGGATCTCGACCTCGAGCGAGGTCTTGCCGCTCGAGGGCCTCGGCCGCGCCGGGCGCGGCCCGCCCTTCGGAACGGGGCCCTTGTCGTCGATCGAAACCGTGAGGCGCGGCCCCTTCAGCCCGAGGCCGATCTCGTCGCCGTGTACGAGCCGGGCGCGCCGGACCACCTCGCCGTTCAGGTAGGTGCCGTTCAGGCTGCCCATGTCGTAGAGGATGTAGCCTTCCTCCTCGAAGCGGATCTCGGCGTGCTGGGCCGAGACCGTCGGGTCCTGGAAGGGGTCGAGCGCCACGTCGTTGGGGTTGCCCCGGCCGATGAGCACGCTTTCGCGCTCGAAGACGTCCTTGCGTCCCCGGTGGCTTCCCGTCTTGTGATCGATCACCACGCGCATCTTGCGATCTCTCGTCTTGCCTGCGATCCGACGCCGATCGCGAAAAGCCTGTGCCTCATGAGTTTAGTGCGCGGGAGGGCGGGGAGGAAAGGCAAACTTGCCGCGGATCAGTTCCCGCCACCCCCGGCAGCGCGGTCGATGGCGATCTCGAGGTCGATGGAGGCGATCGTCACCGGGCCCCGGGGCGTGATCAGCTCGAGGGCGACGCGGTAGCTGCCGTTCCTCGGCGCCGCCTCGGCATCGATCGCCATTCGATTGCCCTGGATCTCGATCTCGACCTCCCGATCGTCGGGGCCCCGGAGGCGGGCGCGCAGGGCCTTGGCCGGAACCACGTCCTTGAGGCTCCACTTGACCGCGGTCGGAAGAGTCGCGATCGGGCCGGCGCCCGTCTCCGCCTCGAGGGTTGCGGGCCCGCTCAGGATGACCACGGACCAGGCGAGCCGGGTCCGGTTGCCGTGGCTATCGGCGATCTCGACGGTCGGGTCGGCCTCGATCCGCACCGGAATGTCGAGCACGCTCTCGGGCTCCGAGGGCAGCCCGCCGCGCGGCTCGATCCGCTCGAGTTCGAGGGTCGCGGGGTCGAGGCCCCCGGCGTCCTCGATGAGCAGCCGGAGATCGCCGCTCTCCTTCCAGAAGAAGCAGTCGGTGGCGGGGTCGATCGGCTTGGCACCGGTCAGAAGGGCGATCGCGGGGCCCCGCCCGTCGTCCGGGCCGAGCGCCTTCTTCAGGTCGAATCGAAACTCGCGGCGCGCCTCGTTTCCGGCCAGGTCGCGGGCCGTCACGAGCAGGCGCCCGGGGCCATCGACGTGAACGACCTGGCGATAGCGGCCCGGTTCCTTGCGCGCCGCCTCGAGCCTGAGAGCGCCCTCTCGGGAGGTCATCTCGCGACCGGCATCGAGCTGATCGTCGTCCTTGATCTCCAGCCGAAAGCTCCGCTTGCCGGAGATGCTCAAGCCGTCCACCAGCACGGGATCGTCCTGGTCGTCGAAGAGGTCGATGCGAGGAGGCTGATCGTCGTGCCGGAGCTTGAAGTGGCCGAGATCGACCCGCCGGCCGTAGCGTTCGATCCAGATCGCCACCGCCAGTTCGTGCTCGCCGGCGGCGACCTCGTAGGGCAGCTGCAGTCGGCTGTTCTCGCCCGTCGTCTCGAGGGCGGCCTCGATCCCGCCGCAGCTCGCATGGATGCGTCCGTCGCGGGGGCTACCGCTGATCTCGAGCTCGATCTCGCCGCGGCGGGCCCGGCTGCGCTGCGTGGTCCGCAGGAGGTCGAGGACGCCAAGGCGGGCCCCTACGAGCCTGGGCGCGGTCGGTTCCAGGGGGCGGACCTCGAGGCCGGCCTGAAGCACGTTGCCCGACCAGTCGGCCGCCTCGACCTCGAGCGCGAAGGGGCCTTCGCCGGCAGCGGGATCGAGCCGGAACACCTCGGCCGTCAGGGTTCGCGTGTTGGCGCGATCGAGGACGATGCGGCCGTCGAGGCGAACCCGGATCCGGCGCATCAGGGTGCCGTCCTGCAGCTTGATTCGCAGGTCCTCTCCGGGAGTCAGGCCCAGGATCGTGCCCTCGGCCTCGACGGCACCGCGGTCTCCCGCCAGCAGCTCGAGCTGCGGGGCATTGAGATCACGAAGGAAGGTCAGGCGGAAATCGTGACGCGGCGCGGCGTCGAGCTCGACGCTGACCTCCACCCGGCAATTCGGTGTCTCGCTGTCGAGGGCGACGGGGAGATCCACACCGCCCTCCGCCAGTTCGATCGTCGTGCCGTCGATGGCGAGCTTCGTCAGCGGACGACCCAGCGCCGCCTCGTCGAGGACGAGGCGAGGCCGACCTTCGCGCGGGGCGCCGATGGGGGCCCGCAGCCCGTCCGCAAGAGCCAGGCGCGAGCGGTCGGGCCAGACGAGCGTCGCGGCGCCGAGGACGAGATCACGGCTCACGAGGCCTCGCAGGGCCTCGATGCGCTCGCTCTGGGTGGCGCTGATGTTGCGCCGGGTGACGTCGTCGAGCCAGGTCATGCGGGTCGCGGGCGCGACCTCTCGCGCCTCCTCGATCCGGTCGAGTTCGCGATCGGCGGCGGCGAGGTCGAGGAGCGTGAGGCCCCGCAGCACGACCAGCACGAGGAGCAGGGCGGCGATGATCTTCAGGGGCAAACCGGCGCCTCCAGTGCTCATGCTCTCCCTCGGTGGTTCTTCCCCGGTTCCGTCGATTCGACCGGGGAACCGTCCTTCTCTTTTCGACCAGCGGCGCGTCCCCCTGTAGGCGGCTTCATGCCGCCAGGGCTCTCGGTCGGGGGCCATCATAAGTCAAGCGCCCCGTTTTGTTTAGATGGATGGTCAAAAAGGGATGGCGGGATTTTCCCCGGTCCGGAGGGGAGGCTCGGCTCAGGTCTCGGTCCGGTCGCCGGGCTTGGCGCCGAGCAGGCGGCGGAACCAGCTGCGGCGCGGCTCCGGCGCCCTCGGCTCGAGCTGGGGGATGAGCTCGCCGCTCTCCTCGTCCCGGGCCTCGCTGTAGGCGGTCTGGAAGCTGCGCTTGAATCGCGCCAGGGAGTCGGGGCGGTCCGCCGGGTTCTTGGCCAGCGCCCGATCGACGAGCCGCAGCAGCCGGCTCGGTTCGAAGCCGGGGAGGCGATCCGCCAGGCGCTGGGGGACGAAGTTCATGTGCTGGTAGGCCTGGGCGATGTCCGGCCCCTCGAAGGGGGCCTCACCGGTGACCATCGCGTGGAAGAGGCAGCCGAGCGCGTAGATCTCGCTGGCCGCGCTGACCGGTCGGCCGCGGAAGCGCTCCGGGGCCGTCCAGGCCGCGTTCGTGCCGGTGGGGTGGATCGGATCGAGGTCCTCCGGGCCGCGGCCCCAGCCGAAGTCGCCGAGCTTGACCGTGTCGAACTCATCGAGGAGGACCGAAGAGGGGCGCAGGAATCCGTGGAGGCGGTCCGCCGCCGTCAGGGCGTCGAGCAGACCCTGTCCGATCTGGAGGATGCGCCCCGGCGACATCGCCCCCTCCTCGAGGAAGACGCGATCGAGCGAACTGCCGCGCACGAGCTCGAGTCGGGCCCAGCCCAGCTCGTCTTCCATTCCCAGGGCCTCGACCTTCACGATGTTCGGATGGTCGAGATCGGACTGCGCCTGCATCGCGGCCAGAAAGGTCTCTCGCGCGGGCCCCTTCACCAGCTGGAGCGCGCACTCGCGGCCCTCATGGGTCGCCAGCCAGACCTCGCGGTCCTTGCCGCCGCCGAGCAGCCACTCGGTACGCATGTCGGCGAAGCGCTGGCGCGGTTTCAGAAGACCGCGCGCCCCGGCGGCATCGCTGCGAATGCGGGACATCTCCCACTGGCTGAAGGCCGCGGAGAGTCGTTCGCCCGACTCGAGGCGCCGCTCCAGTTCCTCGAGATTGACGGCGATCTCGCCGAGGGCGGGGCGCTCGTCGGCCTCCTTCGCCAGGCAGCGCATGATCAGCTCGCGCAGCTCCTCGGGCACGCGACTGGAGCCCGGGTGCGCGGCCAGGGGGAGGGGCTCCTCGCGGCGCACGCGGGCGATCTCGCCGAACCCCGCGACCTCGATCGGCCGGGCTCCGACCAGCATCTCGTAGAGGATCACGCCGAGCGCGTAGACGTCGCTGCGTTCATCGACGGCGGCGTCCCGGGTCTGCTCGGGCGAAAGATAGGCCGGCTTGCCCATGATCGTGGGCGCGCAGGTCACCGGATCGACCTCTCCGCTGAGCGGCTTGCCGATGCCGAAGTCGAGGAGCTTCAGGGCGAAGCGGCCGGACTGGTCGCGGCTCACCACGATGTTGTCGGGCGCGAGGTCGCGGTGGACGATCTTCTGGTCGTGGATCGCCGCCAGGCCGGCCACGAGACCGCGCGCGATCGGGAGATAGCGTTTCACCGGCAGGCCACCGCTCGCCTCGTCGATCAGGACGCGGAGGCTCGGGCCGGAGACGAAGTTCATGGCGAGCCAGGGGGTCTCGGCATCGGCGTCCGCCGCGAGCAGATCCACGACCTGGGGGCAGTCCTTCAGGCATTCGAGGATGCCGATCTCGCGCCGAAACCGTTCGACGCTCAACGCCCAGCCCTCGTTGGACCCCCCGCGGCTGCGCGGGTCGAGCAATTTGAGTGCGACCAGCTTCTTCCCCTCGTGGTCGAAGGCGCGGTAGACCTGTGAGAGGCCGCCGCGGTCGAGGCGCTCGAGGAGTTCGAAGCGTCCTCCGATCAGGTTTCCCTCCGGGCTCGTCATGCGGAGAGCATAACCCAGGAAGCCGGCCCTGGCCTCCGTAACCCGGGCTGGAACCGGGTCGGTTAGACTGTCGGTCCGTTCACGTCCAGGAGTTCGACCGATGTCGAAGGCCCGCCTCGTCGCCGCGATCCTGCTGGCGCTTCCGCTGCTCCTCTTCGGAGCCGGCTACTTCCTGCCCTTCGAGCCGAGCGGCGAACCGCCCGTCGCGAATCCCGCAGGCCTCGAGTTTCTCGAGTCCATGCGAAAGGGGGGCCTCATGGCGCCCGTCGCGGCGAGCCACGTGCTCGTCGGTCTCCTTCTCCTCGTCTCCCGGACGCGCTTCCTCGCCGCGCTCCTCCAGCTTCCGATGAGCCTCGGTATCCTCGCCTTCCACCTGAGCATGATGCCGGAGGGGAATGCCGTCGCCTTCGCGATGCTGGCGTTGAATCTGGTCGTGCTCGCCGATCGCTCGCGGTTCCGTCGCCTCCTGGACTGAGACCGGGCCCCGCTTGGCACCGGATGTGCTTCCAGACCGGCGAATCCCTCGAACCACGGTGGTGCGGCGCTCCGAGCGTCACCTCCCGGTAGCAGAGCCACGTCATGACCCGGAAGAGCCCCTCTCTCCTGATCCTCATCCTCATCGCGAGCCTGTCGGCTTCGGCCCAGTCGGAGCTCGTTCCGGATCGCGACCACGTCCTGCGCGAGGCGGTCTACTTCGCACCCTACGACCGGCTGGACCCTCACCGGACCTTCTACCTCGACTGGGACCCGATCTTCCGCTGCATCTACGAGACACCTCTCGTCTGCGACCGGGGATCCGAGGTGCTCACGCTCCAGCCGCACCTCCTGGCCGAGCTGCCGGTGATGACCGACGAGGGACGGCGCATGCGCCTGCGCTTTCGCGGCGACGTCCGCTTCCAGGACGACGCCTGCTTCGAGAACGGCAAGGGCCGGCTCATGACCGCGGCCGACTTCGCCTTCGTGCTGAAGCGCCACATCGACCCGCGTTGTGAATCGCCCTACTTCACGCCCTATCTCGACGGGCGGATCGTCGGGGCGCACGAGGCCCATGCGAAGGCCGTCGCCGACGGCGTCTTCGATTACGAGGCCGAGATCGACGGGATCAAGCTCCTCTCGCCGCTCGAACTCGAGCTGCGTTTCGTCGCGCCCAATCCCCGCTTCGCGGCCCTGCTCGCCATGACCTGGTGCTCGCTGATTCCGCGCGAGGCCTGGACCCGCTACGGGAGCGGGCTGGCGCAGCGCCCCGTGGGCACCGGGCCCTACGTCTACGATCGCGAGGCCTCTCGCGAGGATCGGGTCACGATGAGGCCGAATCCGAACTACTGGGATCGCGCGGCCGGCGGAGCGCTCGGCCCGCTGCCGCTCAACGGCGGCGTCCGCTTCGAACTGATCTCCGATCCCGCGATCCGCAACAAGCGATTCCTCGAGGACGACCTGAGCATCCTCGATCTCTTCCCGGCCAAGGCCGACGACTTCCTCGATCACCGACATCGACTGAAGGCCTCCTTGCGTCGCAAGGGTTTCGAACTCCGTCGCGCCGATGCCGGCAAACTGCACTACGTCGCCTTCAACATGCGCAACAGGATCCTGGCCAAGCCCGAGGTCCGCCGGGCCCTCGCCCTGGCCGTCGATCGCGAGCGTTTCATCGAGGAGTTCTACGCCGGCGCCGCCCGCCCGGCCGATCACCTCGTCCCGCCGAGTCTGCCCCTCGGCGATCGCAAGGCCGAGAAGCTCGACTGGACCTACGGCCGCTTCGACCTCGACCGCGCTCGCGAACTCCTCGCCGAGGCCGGACACCCGAACGGCAAGGGTCTCCCCGAGTTCATCCTGTCGCGCTGGGGCGATGACGAACTGGCGAAGCTCGAGACCGGCATCCTGAAGGACTGCTGGGCGAAGATCGGCGTGAGGGTGCAGGTCCGGCTCGAGCCCTACGAGGACTTCGTGCGCCGGGCGCGGCAGGGCCTGCACGAGATCTCGATCAACTACTGGATCGCCGATTACCCCGATCCCGACAACTTCTTCATGATGCTCCTGCGCTCGTCGCAACCCGTCCTCGGCAAGACCCAGGACAGCCCGAACATCGGTTTCTGGGAAGACGACCGTTACGAGCGCCTCTATGCGAAGGCCGCCGCCCTCCCGCCCGGCCCCGAGCGCGGCGAACTCTACGTCGAGATGGCGAAGCTCGTGCAGGTCGAGCTGCCCTGGATCTTCCTCGCCCACGAGCAGAGCGTCTTCCTCACCGCCCGCGACATCGAGGGCGCGGTCTCCCGCTCCAACTTCTCCCGCGACTACAGCCGCGTCCGCCGCATGGTGAAGGCCTCGAGGTAGCGCCGAGCAACAGGAGCGCCGGCCCGACAGGCCGGCATTCGAGAGGAGTGCCGGCCCGACAGGCCGGCAATGGACGCTCGTGGCGCCGGGAAGCCGCTCTGTCAGAGCGGCGCTCCTGCGGCGCTCCGACGATCCCGCCACTCGACAGCTCGTCGCAGCCCGACTTCCGCGTTTACAGCGCTCCGGCTTCGACGTAGTCTCGGCCGCTGGAGGGAAAACGATGAGCGAGATGCGTATCGCCTGCATCGTCTGCGGCGCGCCGATGCTGCACCATTCCTGCAAGGTCAGATGCCCCCGCTGCGGCATCTTCTACGACTGCTCCGACGGCATGTTGCCCATGCCCGAGGCCGACGACCTCCAGGGCCTCGGCCTCGAGATCGAAGAGCCCCGCGCCACGAGCCGCGCCGCGGAGAATCGAAATCCCTGACGCGAGGACTCTTGCGGCATCCGAGGCCGCGAGAGCCGCGAGAGCCGCGCTCCGTCCGGCGCGGGCTCGGTCCGCAGGGCCGCGACCCGATCCGCGCCTGACAGCTTCTTGACAGTCCGGGTCCGGGGCTCGGCTATGCTGCGGCCATGAACCGAGGCTCCACAGGTCAGCGCTGGTTGCTGCTGCTCGTGCTCCCCTCGGCCCTCGGGCTGCTCGCCTTCGGCGTCGTCGGACTCCTCGGGAACACCCGCGAGCTTCGTCGGGAGGCCCGCGACGAGAGCCGGGCTGCGGCCCGCGCCGAGGCCCGCAGCCTGAGGAGGACCGTCGAGGACCGGGCCTTCCTCGATCGGATTCCCGAGCGCTACCGATTCAGCGCCGGCGCGGACGGCGTCCTCGCCTGGCCCTCCGGCCTCGGGCCGAGGGACCCCGCCGGTCAGACATCGGCGCGGCCGGCCTATCTCGGCTATCCCGTCCAGCGCCTCCTCGACCGGGCGGCTGCGCTCGAGTTCGAACGCGACGACGCCGCGTCGGCCCTGACGGTCCTCGAGGAGGGCCGGGCCCTCGCCCGCGACGACGAGGATCGCGGCGTCATCGAGGCGCGTCTGGCCTGGTGCGCTCATCGCCGGGCCGACCCGGCTCGCCGCGACGCCGCGCTCGACGCGCTCCTGGCGCTCGACGGCGCCAGTCCGGCCGACCGGCTCTCGGGTCTGCTGCTTGCGACCGCTTCCGGGCGCAGCGAACCAAATGACCTCCTCGACCGGTTGATGGCGCTGCCCGACGAGGAGCGCGCGATCACGGTCGATCGACTGCGCGACCTCGCAGCTGATCGGGTCGTGGCGATCGAGAGCGAACTGGGTCGCCGCCTCGAGCGGCGGCGACTCCTCCGACTCCTGCAGTCACGGCTACCGACCTGGCGTGACGAGGAGGCCTTCCCGCAGGTGGTCGCGCAATCCGGCGACCTGCTCGTCATCCATCGGGCCCGGAAGTACCTGAAGGCCGAAGGGGGCCTCGAGGGAGCCCTCGTGCCCCCGGCCGTCCTGATCGCGGCCGCCGGCCTCGACCCGCAGCGATTCGCCTTCGGAGCGACTCCGCCGGAGGACGCGATCCCGGCCCTGCCGCTGGTCGCCGCCCTGCCGGCGCGCTTCGCCGCCGATCGGGGTCCCGCCGAGTTCGGCTTCACCGCGATCCTGCTCGCCGGACTCGCCATCGCCTTCGTCGGCGGCCTGCTCCTGGCGACGCGGGCGTTGCGGCGCGAGGCCCAGGCGGCCCGGCTGCGCAGCGAGTTCCTCACCTCGGTGACCCACGAACTGAAGACGCCGCTCGCGTCGATCCGGCTCATCGCCGAGATGCTCGAGCAGGGCGTCGTCAACGACCCGGAGCGTCGCGACGAGTACCACCGACTGCTCTCGGGCGAGACCGCGCGGCTCTCGATGCTGATCGAGAACGTGCTGGATCTCGGTCGCATGGAGCGAGGCGAGCGGGCCTACGACCGCCGCCCGGTTACTCCGGCCGACGTCGTGCGCGACGCGGTCGAGGTCTTCCGCCCGGTGGCGAAGCGCGACGGCCTCGAGGTCGAGGCGCATCTCAGGGCCGCGCCGGGCGAGGCTGAACTCGATCGCGGCGCACTCGTCCAGGCCCTGCTCAACCTGCTCGAGAACGGCCGCAAGTACGCCCTGGACGGCGGGCGGCTCGAGCTGGAAGACGAATGCAGGAACGGCGTCTACCGGTTGCGCCTTCGCGACTTCGGCCCCGGTATCCCCGCAGGTGAGATCGATCGCGTCTTCGAGCGCTTCACGCGCGGCAGCGCGCAGGCCGACGGTCGCGTGGCCGGCGTCGGCCTGGGCCTACACCTCGCCCGCAGGATCGTCGAGGACCACGGTGGCAGGCTGCGAGCGGAGCTGCCGGATGACGGTCGCGGTGGCGCGCTCTTCGTGATGGAGCTGCCGGTGTCGGCGAAGGGAGAGGACAGATGAGCACGCGTATCCTCGTCGTCGAGGACGACCCGACCCTGCGCATGGGCCTGCGCGATTCGCTGGAGGCCGAGGGCTACGAGGTGACCGCCGCGGCCGACGGCCTGAAGGCGGAAGAGCTGCTCTACAGCCGGCACTTCGCCCTCGTCCTGCTCGACATCATGATGCCCGGCAAGGGCGGCCTCGAGGTGCTGCGGGCCCTGCGCAAGGAGGGCGTGATGACGCCGGTCGTCCTGCTCACCGCGAGGGGTGACGAGAACGACAAGGTTCTGGGCCTCGAGCTGGGCGCCGATGACTACGTCACCAAGCCCTTCGGGCTGCGCGAGTTGATGGCGCGGCTGCGCGTCATCCTTCGGCGCGAGGAGCGCACCATGGCCGCCTTGCGCGAGGAGGCCACCGAACTCACGAGCTTCGCCATCGGCGCGGCCGAGATCGATCTCGAGGCCTTCGAGGTCCGGCGGGCCGGCCGGATCATGCCCCTCACGCCGAAGGAGGCCGCGATGCTGCGGCTCCTCCAGCGCGAAGCCGGCAAGGTCGTCTCCCGCGCTCGCTTCCTCGACGAGGTCTGGGAGGGCGGCGAGTCCGTGACCAACCGCACGGTGGACACCCACATGCTCAACCTGCGCAAGAAGATCGAGGACGACGCCGCCAAGCCGCTGCATCTGCTGACGGTGCACGGCGCGGGCTATCGCCTGATGTGATCCGCCGCGCGCCGGAGTGCCGGAGGAGCGCCGCTCCGACAGAGCGGCAATCTTCCAGCCGACGAGCTTCGAATGCCGGCCTGTCGGGCCGGCGCTCCTGTGTGGCCGGAGCGGACTTGACGTCTTCCTGACACGAGGTTGACGGGGTCGGGACATGATCGGGTCGCGATCGGCGACAAAGGGGATGGAGCGCGAGATTGACCGCGCCGCATCGCGAAAGGAAGAGCCATGACAGCTGCCCGCATCACGATCACCATCATCTTCGGAATCCTGCCCTGCCTCGGCGCCCAGGAGCCTGCCGATCTCCTCGAGAGGGCCTCCCTGGTCGAGAGCCGCGAGGGTGACCTCGGCGCCGCTCTCGCTCTCTACGCCCGCGTCGCCGACGATGACGAGGCCGACCTCGGCACCCGCAGCACCGCGCAGCTCAGGAAGGCGCTGATCGAGAAGAAGCTGGGCCGCGAGGCCGCCGCGCGCCGCAGTCTCGAACAGGCGGCGAGCGGGGCAGGGGCGTCCGCCGAACGCGCCCGCGCCCTGCTCGAGCAGAAGAGCTTCATCCAGGACGAGGACTGGCAGGTCTCCGGTCGCATCCATCGCGCGATCGCCAAGCTCTACTCCGGAGACACCTACCAGGAGGGTATCAACGACCTCGCCCTGATCGGCGGCGCCGGCGTGCCGCCGCTCGCCGAGGCCATGCGCAACGAGAAGAGCGACATCGCCTTCCTCGGCCGCGGCGTGATCGCCATGGTCCGGATCGGCGGACCCCGGGTCGCGAAGTGGTTCTCGGGCCTCGTTCGCGATCCCGACACGATCTACCGGCGCACCGTCATGGATCGGCTGGAGGACCGGACGCAGAAGACCTCCGCTGCGGAGCTCAGGACCCTCGTCGGCGAGGACGACCTGATCTCGCTTCTCGACGATCCCGACCTCGATGTCGCGGGGCACGCGCTCACCCTTCTCGGACGCATGGACTCCGGCGTCGCGCTCGAGCGCGTCCTGGCCTTCTACGACCGCTGCGATGCGAATCGACTGGCGGGCAAGATCTACGAGCTCGTCCGGCTCGGCTTCGACCAACGGGCCGCTCGCGACCCCGAGCTCAGGGCTCGGCTGCTCCGCGGCCTGGTCGCGCTCGCGCAGCGGAAGGATGCTGCGCTCGGCACCCGCATCGAGTCCATCGTCTCGACGCTGTCGCACAGGATGAGCGAGGAGGGGTACTCATTCTGGTTCGAATTCGCGGTCAGCGTACCCACGGGCATCGAGGGCATGATCTGGCGCGGTCGCAACGCCCAGCGCGAGCCCTCGGACTTCGGTCTGGCCGACGCACTCGGCTACCTCGATCGCATTCCGGCCGAGGAGATCGAGGCCTACCGCAAGCTCGCCCAGGAGTTCCGCAAGGAGACGCGGACCGGCGCCCTCGTCCAGACGATCGACGGCATCGCGAGCTCGAAGAGCGCCATCCCCGAGGAGGTTCCGGCCGCCCTCGAGATCATCGCCCGCATCGGGCCCGATCCCGCCCTCCGCAGGCTCGAGGACCTGATCTGGAAGACGGCCCTGCCGGGACAGGTCCAGCGCGCCGTCGAGTTGATCGAGTCCTTCGACCAGCCGAGCTTCGTGGCCTATGCGATCGGCCGGCTCTACCGCGAACCGGCCGCGCTCGACATCTCGCCGTTGCTCGATCACCTGAAGCGGCGTGCCGCCGAGACGCCGCCCAGCGCCGAGGGCGAGTTCATCCAGGGCACCATCGGTCAATTCGTCCAGCCGCTCGTGCTGCGCCAGGACCCGACCAACCTGAAGGCCCTGATGGGGCTCCTCGAGGTGGACTCGCGCTTCTACTACCCGCTCTGCGAGCGCATGACCAAGATCGACCTCGGCGTCGCCCTCGAGCATCTCCTGACCCTGATCGCCCGCGAGGACGAGGGCCCCCTCGCGGACTCGGCCCGAAACCTCGTCTTCCAGCGCCTGCTCGACTCCGGCGACGAGCGCGCGATCCCGGCGCTGATCGAGGCGGCGAAGCTCGGCCTCCGTTTCTCCTCCGACTACACGATCGGGAACCGCAAGAAGACCTACCCGGCGCCGACGCCCAGGCACCACGGAATCGCCGGCGTCTTCGATGTCCAGCAGCTCGGCGTCTGGAAAGAAGAGCAGCTGGCGAGGATCGTGGGCGGCGTCCTCGAGGTTGGCGGCGATCGTCCCTGGTTCGATCTCGCCCGCAGCTACGACAGCAACAGCGACAAGTGGCAGTATTTCAGCGAGCCGCTGCGCCGCTTGATCGAGCACCGCGTCTTCGATGCGCCGGCGAGCGTGCGCCGGAAGATGATCGAGAGCATCCTCGGCTTCCCGGCGCGCATCGTCGAACCCGATCGCTTCATCCCGGCCGTTCTCGCGCAGCCCGACCTCCAGCTCTCGGCCGACGCGATCGATGCCATCCCGCGGCCCTACAGCGAGACCATGCGGGCGCTCGTTGCTCGAATTCTGACCGAGGAGACGAGCCGCGACATCGTCGAGGCGGCGCTGAAGAGCGTCCGTTACGCCAAGGAACCCGCGCTGCGTGCGGGAATCCGCAGGCACCTCGCGTCGGAAGACGCCAACCTCCGTCGCCGAGCCCTTCAGGCCCTCGTCGCCAACGATCGGGAGTCGGCAATTCCGGAGATCCTCGCGCTCGCCGCCGACGAATCCGGCGCCGTCCGGGAGGAACTCTGCGCGTCGCTCGCGCTCGTGCCGGACCGGCGCTCGGTGCCCGTCCTCATCGAACTCCTGAAGGACCCGGGGGCGAACGTGCGCGAGAAGGCCGACGCCGCGCTCCGCCAGGTCCAGTTCTACTTCGAGCAGAAGGACCGCTGGGAGAAGTGGCTGAAGGGCGCGGGTCTCGAGAGCGAGAACGCGGCCGAGGCCCTGCTGAAGCAGGCGGCGCCCGACCAGCCGAAGGCGCAGCGCCTGGTCGCGATCGCCTCGCTCGGCACCCTCGGCGTTCCCGAGACCCTGCCGATCCTCATCGGCTGGATGAGCGACGCCGATGCCGAGATCGCCGCCGCCGCCAAGGCCGCCGTAGACAAGATCAACGGCAACTGACAAGGAGCGCCGCTCCGACCGAGCGGCCTTCAGGCCGCCGTGATCCTCCGAAGCTCGTCGACCCTCTGCGGTCGACGAGCGCTCGATGCCGGCCTGTCGCGCCGGCGCATCTGGGCCGGAATCCGCGTTCTCGGGTCGATATGGGGCATTTCAAGCAAGTCACGAAGGGCTGCCCTCCGCAGGGATCTCGCGCTCCGGCCCCTTGCTGCGCGGGCAGGGGGCTCGACGCTTCGGCCCCGCGACTGGTCCCGCGTTTGCTCCTGCGCCGGTCATGGAAGCAGAGCTGGAGTCCCATCCATGACCGACACCCTGAATAAAGCCCCGATCGCGCGCGAGAGCGTTCTCCTCGGCGACGAGGCCGTGGCCCTCGGCGCGCTCGACGCCGGCATCAGCGCCGCCTATGCCTACCCCGGAACACCCTCCACGGAGGTCCTCGAGACCCTGCTCCGCCAGACGGAGCGGAGCGATCTGAAGGCCTCCTGGTGCGTCAACGAGAAGACCGCCTTCGAGCAGGCCCTCGGGGCCTCGATGGCCGGTCGCCGCGCCCTGGTCGTGATGAAGCACGTCGGCCTCAACGTCGCGGCCGACCCCTTCGTGAATGCCGCCCTGGTGGCGATCGAGGGCGGCCTCGTCCTCGCGGTCGCCGACGACCCGGGCATGCACAGCTCGCAGAACGAGCAGGACAGTCGCTTCTACGCCGACTTTGCCCACGTGCCCTGCTTCGAGCCGGCCGACCAGCAGGAAGCCTACGACATGACGCGCGACGCCTTCGCGCTGTCGGAACTCTACCAGGTCCCCGTGGTCCTGCGCCTCGTGACCCGTCTCGCCCACAGCCGGGCGGCGGTCCGTCGCTCCGATCCCCACGAGCCCAACGAGCTGCACAAGACCGATGACCCCCGCTCCTGGGTGCTCCTGCCGGCCACCTCGCGCAAGCGCTGGCGCCGACTCCTCGACATCCAGGGCGAGATCCGGCACTGGTCGGAGGATTCCGGCTACACCCAGATCCTGAACGACGACCACTCCGCGCCGCTCGGCGTCATCACCTGCGGGCTCGCCCGCAACTACTACTTCGAGAACCTCCCCGAACTCGAGGATGCGCCGCCGCACCTGCACATCGGAACCTACCCCTTCCCGGTCGAACGCATCCGCCGGCTCGCCACCATGGTCGATCGCATCCTGGTGCTGGAGGAGGGCTTCCCCTACGTCGAGCGCTACCTCCGCGGCATCCTCGAGCAGCCGATCGAGATCATGGGGAGGCTCTCCGGCGCCGTCCCTGAGGACGGCGAGCTCGATCCCGACGTCGTGCGGAAGGCCCTCGGCCTCGAATCCCGCAGCCACTTCGAGATCGCCGATCTCGAGCTCCCCGCCCGCCCGCCGCAGCTCTGCAAGGGCTGCCCGCACGGCGACGCCTACTCCGTGCTCACCAAGGTCCTCGCCGAGTACGAGGACTCGCTCGTCACCGCCGACATCGGCTGCTACACCCTCGGCGCCTTGCCGCCCTACTCGGCCATCGAGTCCTGCGTCTGCATGGGCGCCTCGGTCGGCATGGCCAAGGGCGCGTCCGAGGCCGGCATGCGCCCGGTCGTCGCCATCATCGGCGACAGCACCTTCCTGCACTCGGGCGTGACCCCGCTGATCGACGCGGCCGCGGCCGACACCGACATGACCCTCCTCATCCTCGACAACCAGGTCGTGGCGATGACCGGCGGGCAGGTGACGGCCTTGCCGCCGCACCGCATCCACGAGGTCGTGCTCGGCAGCGGCGCCCACCCCGACCACGTCCATCTGCTCGAGACCCACCCGAGCCGCCTCGGCGAGTTCGAGGACCTGCTGCGCAAGGAGATGGCGCACACCGGCCTCTCGGTCATCATCGCGGTGCGCGAGTGCATCGAGACCGCGCGCAAGGCCAAGAAAGAGCGCAACAAGGAGTCGAAGTCATGAAGTGCGACGTCATCCTCTCCGGCGTCGGCGGCCAGGGCGTCCTCTCGGTCGCGGCCCTCATCGCCTCCGCCGCTCTGCGTGACGGGCTGCACATGAAGCAGTCCGAGGTCCACGGCATGGCCCAGCGCGGCGGCTCCGTGGTCTGCCACCTCCGTCTCTCCGATCAACCGATCTGGAGCGACCTCGTGCCCCGCGGGACGGCCGACCTCCTCATCGCCATGGAGCCGATCGAGAGCCTGCGCTACCTCGACTGGCTCGCCCCGACGGGAACCGTCGTCACCTCGACCCGGCCGATCGACAACATCCCGGGCTTCACCGACGCGCGCCGGATCATCGAGAAGATCAACGCGCTCGAGCGCTCGATCGTGATCGACACCGACGAGCTCGCCCGGAAGGCCGGTTCGCCCAAGGCCGCCAACGTCGTCCTCGTCGGCGCGGCGGCGCATCTTCTGCCGATCCGCGGGGAGAGCCTCCTCGCCGACATCCGCGAGCGCTTCGCCAGGATGGGGCCGGACATGGTCGCCCTGAACGAGCGGGCGCTGGCCGCCGGCCGGGAAAAGGCGCCGTGCTGACGCAGAACGCCCTCGAGCTGGCGCGCGATCTCGCCGACCGCGCGCGAACCGAAGGCCGCACGCACCTCCTCGAAACCGAGGGTCTCGCCCTTCTCGAGGCCCTCGGGTTCGATCTTCCCCCTCGCGCCTTCGTCCCGCTGGACGCCCTGCACGAGGCCGCGCCGGCCCTCGAGGAATTCGAGGGCGAGCGCGTCGTCCTGAAGCTCGTCCAGGCCGATCTCCAGCACAAGACCGAGGTCGGCGCCGTGCGCATCCTGCCGCGCGAGGAGGAGGCCGTCGCCGCGGCCGTCGCCGAC
>JBFIHP010000004.1:0-20411 GCA_041601735.1 Planctomycetota bacterium
CCCGGAGGCGGCGGCGGCGGAGACCCGCGAGAACCTCGCGGCCTTCGGCGACTTCCCGGGTCACATCTTCAACCTCGGCAGCGGAGTTCTGAAGTGGACGCCGGTACCCTGCGCGCAGGCCGTCGTGGACGTCGTCCGGGATCACCGCCCCCGGGCTTCGTGACGGCCGATCGCAAGACAGCCCTCGTCATCCTCGACTCCGGGAGCCCCCGTAGGCCCGACGAGGTCGAGCGCTTCCTGCTCGAGGTGGCCAGTGACCGACGCGGGCAGCCCCTGCCCTGGTGGCGCGAGCCCTTCCGGCCGATCCTGGCCCAGGCCCGGGCGCGGCGGCTCGGTGCGGCCTGGCGCGCCGACCTCGAGGCCGTCACCATCGATTCTCCGCTCGAACGGCTGAGCCGCGCGCAGGCCCACGGCGTGGCCGAGCGCCTCGGCTTCGACGGCTACACGGCCGCGCTCTTCGGCGGACCGACGATCCCCGACACCGTGGCGCTCATGCGCTCCGAGGGCATCGAGCGCGCCTTCCTGCTCCACGTCGAGCCGCAGACACCCGACCTGGGCGCACTCGCTCGCGCGGCCTTCGATCGCTCCTGGTGCGAGGCCGGCGGCGATTCCGGAGCTCTCCACGGGATCGACGACTTCGCCGCCACCGACGACTTCATCGCCATCCAGGCCGCGCATGTCGCCGAGACACTCTCGCTCCTGCGCGATCCCGCGACGCCGGTGCTCTTCCTCTGTCGCGATCCCGGGCGCGCCCTGGCCCGGCCGGAGCTCGAGCGTCGCGCCGCCGCCCAGGTCGAGGCTCTCGCCCACAGGCTCAGGCTCGGCCCTCGCGCCCGTCTGGCCTGGCTGCCGCCGCGCCACGACGAGGCCGGATTCGCCCGCGATGCGAGCGCCGCGCTCGTCGATCTCGCGACCGAAGGCGCGAATCAGGTCGCGATGGTGCCGCTGGGTTGGGTCGCGGATCGCTTCGAGACCCTCTACGATATCGACATGATGCTGGCGCGCCGCGCGCGCGAAGCCGGGATGCGGATCTTCCGGGTCCCGACCCTGAACGATCGACCCGAGTTCCTCGATGCCCTGGCCCGCTTCGTGCAGGCCGCGACCGGGACGACGGAGTCGATGAAGGAGCAAGAACGATGAGCGAACGAGTCACGGTCGTCGGTGCCGGCATCTCCGGACTCGCGGCTGCCCTCGAACTCGAGAAGCAGGGTGCCGACGTGCTCCTCATCGAGGCCGGTCCGCGCGCGGGCGGCGTCGTCCAGACCCTGCGCGAGGATGGCTATCTCTTCGAGCGCGGCCCGAACTCCTTCCCCTCCTCTTCGGCCTCCATCTTCGAGATCGCGGAGGAGCTGGGCGTGTCGGACCAGATCATCGAGGCGAATCCGGCCGCAGGCGTCCGCTACCTCTACCACAAGCACCAGCTGATCGAGATCCCGACCGGTCCCGGTCCGCTCATGAAGTCGAAGCTGTTCAACTTCCGCCAGAAGATGCGGATCATGTGCGAACCCTTCATCTTCAAGCGGAGGTCGCAGGCGCCGGAGAGCGTGGCGCACTTCTTCGCCCGCAGGTTCGGTTCGGCGCCCGCCCGGACCCTGGTGGATGCCTTCGTCAGCGGCGTCTATGCGGGTGACGCACGGCGCATCGGCGTTCGTTCGGCCTTCCCCAAGATCTGGGAGATGGAGCAGGAGTACGGCTCGATCTTCAAGGCCATGGGCAAGATGCGGAAGAAGAGCGGCAAGTCGCCCTCGAAGATGACCATCCACAGCTTCCGTGACGGGCTCTCGACGCTCATCGATGCCGCCGCGACGCGGCTCGGTTCGAAGCTCGTCTGCAACACGGCTCTGAAGGGCATCGAGCGTCCGGCCGGCGGCGGCTGGAAGCTCCGGGTCGAGGGGCCCGAGGGCGCCGAGGAGATCGCCAGCGATCGCCTCCTGCTCGCCGCGCCCGCAAGCGTCTCGGGCATGCTGCTCACGAAGCTGTCGGCGATGGCCGCCGACATCCTCTTCGACATCGATCACGCGCCAATCATCGCGGTCCACGCCGGCTTCGCCGAGAAGGAGCTGCCGCGCCTGCCCGAGGCCTTCGGTTTCCTGGCGCCGCGGCCCTCCCGCCTGCGCACGCTCGGCTGGCTCTTCACCTCGCAGACCTTTCCCGGGCGCGCGCCCGAGGGCCACTTCGCGCTCAACGGTTTCATCGGCGGGGCGAACGATCGCGGGGCTCTCCAGGCCTCGGACGATGCCCTCGAGCATCTCCTCACCGGCGAGCTCTCGCTGGCGCTCGGCATGTCGCGCATTCCGAAGCCCTCCTTCTTCCGGCTCAGCAAGTGGGCGCCCGGATTGCCGCAGTACAACATGGGCCATCACCGGCGCATCGAGGCGGTGAAGACCCTCCTCGCGGAGTACCCCGACCTCGAGCTCGCGGGCAACTACCTCGACGGGATTTCCCTCGCGGATTGCATCAAGAACGGGCGGGCTGCGGCCGGTCGCCTGCTCTCGCGGCCGGCGGCAACGGTCGGAGAGACCCCGTGAGCGAATTGAACGACTCGCTTCGGGTTCTCGTCCCGCTCTTCTACCAGGCGGCGGTCTTCGCCTACTGGCTGCGCGCCGAGGTGAGCGGGAGGCACCCGCGCGGTATTCCGATCCTGGTCACGGTGGCGGCCCTCCTGATGCACCTCCTGCTCCTGATCGCGCGCGGTCGCATGGTGGAGCAAGCGCCCTGGACGACCTACTACGACACGCTCTCGGCGCTCGCCTTCGTCATGACGGCGACCTACATGATCGTCGAGCTGATCAGCCGCAGCCCCTCGACCGGCCTCGACCTCCTGCCCCTGCCCGCCATCCTCGTCACCTACGCCTGCGCCTTCGGTCCCGCCGAACCGCGGGCCTTTCCCGTGAGCGAGCACGCACCCTTCGTCCTGCACACCGTACCGGCCATCGGCGGGATCGCCGCGATCCTGGTGAGCGGCATGTACGGTCTGCTCTATCTCAGGCTCGAGCGGGCGATGCGGCAGAAGCGCTTCGGCCGTCTCTTCGAGCGCTTGCCCGATCTCGAGACGCTCTCGCGCATGAACTACGCCGCCCTCGTCGTCGGTCTCGTGCTGGTGACGGCCGCGATCGGCTGGGGCGCGACCTGGTACGGAGACCTCTTCGAGAAGATCCAGCTCACCGAGCCCAAGATCATGTTCACCCTGATCGTCTGGGTGATCCTGCTCTTCCCCGTCTTCGGCAAGTTGACCCGTCGCTGGACCGACCGCGCGACGGCGCTCACCGCCGTCGTCAGCATGTCGATCGTCGCCATCTCGATCCTGGTGACGCTCCTTCCCTTCGTGAAGTTCCACGGCCACAGGTAGACCGATGCCCTTCTCGAAGTGGAACACGCTCTTCATCTACGGCATGAATCATCGGACCTGCGAGGTCCGGGTGCGGGAGAAGTTCGCGCTCTCCGAGGAGCAGCGCAGGGTCACGCGGTCGGCGCTCGCGAGCGAGATCGGCCTCGAGGAGAACGTCCTCCTCTCGACCTGCAACCGCACCGAGCTCTACGGCCACTGGGACGGCTCCGGAGCGCCGACGACCGAGCAGGAGGTCCTGCGCGGTCGCGTCTTCCCCGGTCTCGACGGCGAGTTCCATCCCTATCTCCACCACGGCTGGAACGCCTGCTTCCATCTCTTCCGCGTCGCAGCGGGACTCGATTCGATGGTCGTGGGCGAGAGTGAAATCCTGCGCCAGGTGAAGGTGGCCTTCGAGGAGTCGCTGGCCGCGGGGAGCCCCGGTCGGATGCTGACCGATCTCTTCCGCCAGGCCCTCGAGGTCGGCAAGAGGATCCGCACCGAAACCGCGCTGGCGACGGGCAGCCTCAGCGTCGCGGCCAACGCCGTCAAGCTCGCGCTGAAGATCGTCGGCCAGCTCGACGACAAGCGCGTCCTCGTCGTGGGCGCCGGTGAGACGGGAGCCCTCGTCGCGCGTCACCTCAGGGCCCAGAAGGTGGGGCAGCTCCGTATCCTCAACCGCACGGTGTCGAAGGCCGAGGCCCTGGCCGCCGAACTCGAGGGCGAGGCCGGGCCCCTCGACGACCTGCGCGCTTCCGTCCGCGCCGCCGACGTCATCATCGGCGCCATCGAGCGCCCCGATCCGATCGTCGTCAAGGAGATCCTCTCCGGCGCGCCGCGCAAGACCCGCTGCTTCGTGGACATCTCGGTGCCGCGCAGCATCGACCCCCTCGTCGGCAAGAGCCCCGGCGCCTTCCACTTCGACATCGACGACCTCTCGCAGCTCATCGAGCAGGCGCGCAGCGAGCGGGTCCAGGAGGCGAGCAAGGGCGACGAGATCATCGTCTCCGAGGTCCACAAGTTCCTGGCGAAGCAGCACTTCGTCGGGCTCTCGCCGCTCGTCCAGGAGATGCGCGACGCCTTCGACGAGGTCCTGACCCGCACCCTCAAGGAGGGCGAGGCGGCCCAGGCCTTCCGTTCCGACGCCCAGCGCCTGGCCAAACGACTTCTCGGCGTCTCGCTCGACACGTTGAAGCGCTCGAGCCGGACCCATATCACCAGAGAGCAGGTCCGCGCGGCCTACGAGCTCTTCATCGAGGAGAATCCATGAACGACAGCGCTCCCATCCGTCTCGGCACCCGGGGCTCCGACCTGGCGCTCTGGCAGGCCGAGACCGTCCGCGACCTGCTCTCGCGCGCGGCGCCGATGCACGAGGTCGAGATCGTCAAGGTCAAGACGATCGGCGATCGGGTGCAGGACGTGAAGATCGAGGAGATCGGACGCACGGCGGTCTTCACCGCCGAGCTCGACGTGGCCCTCCTCGACGGCGCGGTGGACCTCGCGGTCCACAGCCTGAAGGACGTCGAGACCGCGGAGCTGCCGGGCATGACCCTCCGGGCCGTCCTGCCGCGCGGGCCGGTCGAGGACGTCCTGGTCGCGAAGGTCCCCCTCGAGGAGCTGAAGGCCGGCGCGCGCGTCGGCACCGGCAGCGTGCGCCGGGTCGCGCAGATGAAGCGCCTGCGTCCGGACCTCGAGATCGTCCCCGTGCGCGGCAACGTGCCGACGAGGGTGGCGAAGGTCGAGAACGACGAACTCGACGGCCTGATCATGGCCCGCGCCGGGCTCGTGCGCCTCGGCCTCGGCCACCGCATCGCCTCGGTCCTCCCGGTGGACGACATGAAGCCCGCGGTGGGGCAGGGCGCCGTCTGCGTCACCGTCCGCAGCGACGACGAGCGGATGAACCGCATCGTCGGCGCGCTCAATCACGAGCCGACCTGGAGGATCGTGACCGCCGAACGCGCCTGCCTCCGCCGTCTCGGCGGCGGCTGCAACGTCCCGCTCGGCGTCAACTTCACCATCCAGGGCGAGCACTACGACCTGCGCGCCGCCGTCTACAGCCTCGACGGCATGGAGTGCGTCGAGGTCGCCCTCAGCGAGCCCGCGGACGCCGATCCGGCGGCCATGGGCGGTCGGGTGGCCGAGGCCCTGCTGGCGAAGGGCGCGGGCGACATCCTCGCGGCCATCAGGCCCGCCGAGGGCGGCTGATGCGCCGCCCCCTCGAGGGTCGCCGCATCCTGGTGACGCGCCCCGGTCCCGCGGGCGCGGAGCTCGCCCTCATGCTCGAGGGCCTGGGGTCGGAGACCCGGCATCTGCCGGTCTTCGAGATCCAGAGACTCGATCCGCCCGCCGATCTCGCCGCCGAAGCCGCCGCCGCGCATGGCCTCCTGATCACGAGCAAGAAGGGCCTGGAGGCCCTGCTCGCGAGCCTACCCGAGGTCGATCGCGGCCTGGTCGCGCATTGCGTGGGCGAAGCCACGGCCGCGGCCGCCCGCTCCGCCGGATTCCCCCCGGGTTCGGTCTCGTCGCGGGGCGGGCTCGAGGACCTCGTTGCGCGGATGCTCGCCGAGGTCGAGCTCGCGGGCCTGCGCCTTCTCTGGCCGGCGAGCGCGCTCTCCGATCCGGCGCCGGCCGAGCCCCTCGCGGCTGCGGGCGCCGAGATTCGCCTCGTCCCGCTCTACGAGCCGCGTTCGATCCTCGAACCGGCCGATCTGGAGCAGGCGGTCGGCTTCGAGGTCTTCGTCTTCGCCAGCCCCTCGGCTCTCGAGGCCTTCCTCGGCGCCGCCGCGTCGGCCCAGCGCGCCCGCCTGCTCGAGAACGGCATCGCGATCGCCATCGGCGCCACCACGGCGCGCGCGCTCGAGGCGGCCGGCTGGCGGCGCATCCACGTCGCGCGCAAGCCCGACAACGAGGGCCTCCTCGCGGCCTGCCTCGAGTACCTCTGATCCAACTTCGATCGATCGGCCGTGACCAGCGCGCCGGCCGCAAGAGGAGCGCCGCTCTGACAGAGCGGCATCTTCTTCTTCCGAAAACGGCATCGTCTCGCCCGAGAGAGTCGATGGCCGGCCTGTCAGGCCGGCGCTCCTGCGGCGCCCCGTCGCGGCGGCGAGCTTCCGGCGATCGGGCCGTGGATTGCGGGGCGAGGCTCGATAGGATGCCGCCATGAGCGAGCTATTCGAACGTGCGAAGCGGGTGATCCCCGGTGGCGTCAATTCTCCGGTCCGGGCCTACAAGTCGGTGGGCGGCGAGCCCGTCTTCATCGCCGGGGCGCGCGGCGCCTGGGTGACCGACCTCGCCGGCAAGGACTACGTGGACTACGTCCTCTCCTACGGCCCGGCCATCCTCGGTCACGGCCACCCGGAGGTGAACGAGGCCCTGGTCGCGGCCATTCCCCGCGGCGTGTCCTACGGCGCGCCGACCGAGGGCGAGGTCGAGATCGCCGAGCTGATCTGCGAGATCGTGCCCTCGGTCGAGATGGTCCGCCTGGTCAATTCCGGCACCGAGGCGACCATGAGCGCGATGCGCCTCGCCCGCGCCGCCACCAACCGCGAGCGCTTCATCAAGTTCGACGGCAACTACCACGGCCACGGCGACGGCTTTCTCGTGAAGGCCGGATCGGGGGCGCTCACCCTCGGCCACCCCGACAGCCCGGGCGTACCGAAGTCCTGGGCCGAGCTCACCAGCGTCGCCGACTACAACGACCTCGCCTCCGTGCGCGCGCTCCTCGAGAAGCGCCCGGACGAGTACGCCGCGATCATCGTCGAGCCGATCGCCGGCAACATCGGCCTCGTGCTGCCGGCTCCGGGCTTCCTCGAGGGCCTGCGCGCGCTCTGCGACGAGTTCGGAGCGCTGCTGATCTTCGACGAGGTGATGACCGGCTTCCGCGTCGCCCGCGGCGGTGCCCAGGATCGCTACGGCATCCGGCCCGACCTCACGACCATGGGCAAGGTCATCGGCGGCGGCCTTCCGGTCGGCGCCTACGGCGGTCGTCGCGACCTCATGGAGCAGGTCGCTCCGGCCGGTCCGATGTACCAGGCGGGCACGCTCTCGGGCAATCCGCTCGCCGTCGCGGCGGGTCTGACCACCCTGAAGATCCTCCAGCGCCCGGACTTCTACGAGGACCTCGAGCAGCGCTCGGCGGCGGTCGAGAAGGCCCTGACCTCGGCGGCCGAGGAGGCGGGCTGCCCGATCGTCCTGAACCGGGTGGGATCGATGTTCTGTCCGTACTTCAGCGAGACGCCGGTGACGACCTTCGCCGAGGTGCTCGCCACCGACCGGGATCGCCACCGCCGCTTCTTCCACAGCCTCCTGGAGTCGGGCGTCATGCCGGCGCCCTCGCCCTTCGAGGCCTGGTTCTGCTCGGCCGCGCACGGCGAGGAGGAGATCGAGAGGACGCGGATCGCTGCGCGGAAGGCCTTCGAAGCGGCCCTGGCGGGCTGATTCCCGCGCCGCAGGAGCGCCGCTCAGACAGAGCGGCAACTTCGTGCCCGGAGCGCCATCGTCTTGCCGACGGGCGCCATGGGCCGGCCTGTCAGGCCGGCGCTCCTGGTCTTCGAACCGACGAGCATCGCCGGCCGGCCGGACCGGCCGGCGCTCCTCCGGCCGCGAAAAAGCCCCGGATCGGGCGCCTTGTCCCCGTGGCTTTGGCCGATATAGTGGCCGTCCCTGGAAGATCAGGGCCGAACGGAGGATCGAGAGATGGCCAAGAACAAGCGCAAGATCAAGAAGGCGAACGGCGGCAAGCGCCCGGCCAACCACGGAGCCCGTCGCACCAAGAAGTGGTGAGACTTATCCGCGTTCGGTCCCTGCAGCAGCCTCGCTGATCCAAGATCCTACCTCCTAACGACTTGCGATGACGTCCCGGCTCGGCCCGAGCTGCGGATGCCGACAGCTTTTCCACAATCCGAACGCGCGTCCCGAGCCGCCTCGAAAAAGGTCTGGACCCGGTCCCTCCGCGACTTTGCAGACCGTCGTTCGCGTCTTAAGCTCCCCTGCATGAAGTTCTTGGAACGATATCGGCGCCTGCCGCGCCTGGACTGAGTCGCTGTCCGAGCCGGCGGGGTCCGTCGGCGCATCGACTCAGCCAGCCTCAACTGACCCGCCGGGGCTCCCCGCCGGCGCGGTCCGGTCAAAGGAGTCCCTCGTGTACCAGCTTCGCACCCCGGTCCTCATCCTCGCCCTTCTCTGCGCCGGCTTCCTCCTCGTCGCCTGCGGCAACGACGAAGCCTCGACCGACTCGAGCGGCGCTGCCCCCACGGTCTTCACCTTCACGGCCATTCCCGATTCCGACGAGACCAAGCTCCGCGAGAAGTTCGAGCCGATGGCCGCCTACCTGTCCGAGGCGCTTGGCCTGAAGGTCGAATACAAGCCGGTCACCGACTACAAGAACGCGGTCAACGCCATGACCAACGGCGACGTCTTCCTGGCCTGGTTCGGCGGCCTCTCCGGCGTGCAGGCGAGAAACCGTACCAGGGGCGAGGCGATCGCCCAGGGCGCCGAGGACACGGCCTTCTACAGCTACTTCATCGCCCACAAGTCTACCGGCCTCTCGATGAGCGACGGCTTCCCGATGGGCATCGAGGGCAAGACCTTCAGCTTCGGCAGCGAGGGCTCGACCTCGGGCCGCCTCATGCCCGAGTTCTACATCCGCGAGAAGACCGGCAAGGCTCCGGACGCCTTCTTCAAGAGCGTCGCCTTCTCGGGCTCGCACGACAACACCCTGCGCGCCGTGGCCGGCGGCGGCGTCGAGGTCGGTGCGCTCAACTACACCAACTGGGAGAACGCGGTCGCGGCCGGCGAGACCGGCGACGCCGTCGCCATCTGGAAGACGCCGACCTACTTCGACTACAACTGGTCCGTCCCCGGCAACATCGACGAGGTCTACGGCGCAGGCTTCAAGGCCAAGCTGAAGGCGGCGCTGCTGGCCCTCGATCCCGCCAGGCCCGCGCACAAGAAGATCCTCGACGCCTTCCCGCGTTCGAAGTTCATCGAGGCGAAGAACTCCGATTACCAGGCCATCGAGGACACGGCGAAGGCACTCGGGATCATTCGCTGACCATGACCGCTCCCGGGCAGGACGCCTTCCGGCTGGAGAACGTCTCGAAGCGCTTCGGCGACCTCGAGGCGCTCTCCGACCTCGACCTGCGCATCGCCTCGGGGGAGATGGTCGGTCTGATCGGCCCGAGCGGCGCCGGCAAGACCACGCTCCTGCGGGTCATGGCCGGGCTCCTCCAGCCCAGCGCGGGGAGCATCCTCGTCGGCGGCCGGATGACCAGCAAGCTCTCGCCCGCCCAGCTCCGCGCCGCGCGCCGGGCCACCGGCTTCATCCACCAGAGCCTTGACCTCGTCCCCGAGCTGCGCGTCGTCAGCAACGTGCTGGCGGGCCGGCTCGGCTTCGGCGGCGCCTGGCAGGCCTTGCGCCTGCTCGTCTGGCCGCCGCGCGAGGACCTCCTCGCCGCGCACACCTGCCTCGAGCAGGTCGCGCTCACCGACAAGATGTACGAGCGCAGCTCGAAGCTCTCGGGCGGCCAGGCCCAGCGGGTCGCCATCGCCCGCGTGCTCTTCCAGGATCCCGCGGCCATCCTCGCCGACGAACCGGTCAGCGCGGTCGATCCGGCTCGCGCCCGCGATCTCCTCGAGATCCTCTCCCGCATCAACTCCGAGACCGGCAAGACCATCGTCGTCTCGCTGCACGCGATCGACCTCGCCCGGCGCTACTGCGACCGCCTCGTCGGCATGCGCGACGGCCGGATCTTCTTCGATCGCAAGGCCTCCGAGGTCACCGACGCGGAGCTCGATCGGCTCTACGACCTGAACGGGGCGACCGCATGAATCCGCGGCCGCGACTGCGCGAGTTCTGGGGACCGACCTGGACCCTCGCCGTCGCGATCCTGCTCGCGGCCTTCTTCTCGATCGTCCAGCTCGACTTCCTCGAGGGCAACTTCGGCGCTCGCGGCGGGCTCGGCGAATTCAGGCGCTTCTTCGGTCACGCCCTCGAGCCGACCCTGACCTCGGCCGCCACCGGCACGAGCCTTCTGCCCGATCTCGAGGAGGCGCTCGGCACGACCGTGCTCGTCGCCTTCGCCGCGATGGGGCTCGCCCTCGTGCTCGGATTCGTCTTCGGTTGCCTCGCCAGCGAGTCGCTCTGGGAGCGCGACGCCGTCGTCATGGAGACGGCCTTCGGCCGCGTCGTCGACCGCGGTCTGCGTCCGACCTGGCTGGTCTCGATCCGCGCGCTCCTCGCCTTTCTGCGCAGCATTCACGAGATCTTCTGGGCGCTCCTCTTCACCGCGCTCTTCGGCCTGTCGATGGTCTGCGGCATCCTCGCGCTCGCCGTGCCCTACGCCGCGACGCTGGGGAGGATCTACGCCGAGATCATCGACGAGACCCCCCGAGAGGCCGCGCGGGCGATCCGTGGCGCCGGGGCCGGGCGCTTCGCCACCTTCTTCATCGGGCTCCTGCCCCAGGCCGCTGCCGGGATGCTCAGCTACACCTTCTACCGCTTCGACTGCGCCCTGCGCTCGAGCGCGATCCTCGGCTTCGTCGGCTTCGCCACCATCGGCCTCAACATCAGGAACGCCGCCAACTACGACCACTACTCCGAGGTCTGGACCTACCTCTACGCGCTGTTCGCGCTCCTGGTCCTGACCGAGGTCACGAGCAGCGCCCTGCGCCGGAGGATCGCGGCATGGCGATGAGCGAGAGCACGCGCTGGGAAGAGCTGCGGACCCTGCGGCGCCGAGCGCCCCGTGACCGCGTCCTTCAGGTCGGCCTCATCGTCTTCATCGGGCTCTGCCTCTCGAGCTGGTTCCTGCTCGAGATCGACTGGACCCACCCGATCACCGGCAAGAGCCGCTTCGCGGTGAAGCCGACCTTCCTGAACGACGCCATCCCCTTCGATCTCCGCGTCCGCGACGAGGCGACCGGCGAGGTGCGGATGGACTGGGATACGGGCGTATTCCTCGACTGGCTCGGTCGCACCTTCGACGAGGCCGGCCTGGAGGCTCTCGGCGACACCCTCGCGCTGAGCGTCCTGTCCATCGTCCTGGCCGCCCTGCTCGCGTTGCCGCTGATCCTGCCGGCCGCCCGCAACGTGGCCCTGCTCGGAGGCTTCCTCCCCGCCGACCGCGACATCGGTCCCATCGAACGCGCGGTCCGCCGCGTCGTTTTCGCCATGACCAGGGGCCTGCTCGTCGTGATGCGGTCGATCCCCGAGTTCATCTGGGCCTTCGTCTTCCTCATCGCCCTCGGCCCGGTCGCCCTGGCCGGCATCCTCGCGCTCGGCATCCACAACGGCGGCATCCTCGGCAAGCTCACGAGCGAAGGGGTGGAGGACATGGACTTCCGCGCCAACCGGGCGCTCTCCGCCTTGGGCGCTCCGGAGTCCTCGGTGGCGCTGGTCGGCATCGCGCCTCGCCTCCTGCCGCAGTTCCTGGTCTACTTCTTCTATCGCTGGGAGACCTGCGTGCGCGAGACGGCCATCCTCGGCGTGCTGGCCATCCAGACCATCGGCTTCCACATCGATCACGCCTTCGCCCAGTTCCACTATGACCGCGCCATCGTCTTCATCCTCATGAACAGCATCATCGTCA
Source organism: Planctomycetota bacterium (assembly GCA_041601735.1). Classification (GTDB taxonomy): domain Bacteria; phylum Planctomycetota; family DRQF01; genus JACKGY01. The sequence continues at coordinate 11,914 of JBFIHP010000004.1, forward strand.
TCGCCGGCGACCTGCTCGGCACGATCGTGCGCCGACGCGTCCGGGGGAGTACGCGCGTTGCCGCCTGAGATCGGAGGCGATCCGGCCCTCGCGGCCGCGCGCGACTATCCCGCGCTGCGCTGGATGGGGAGCAAGCTGCGCCTCCTGCCCTTCCTCGCCGCGACTTTCCGCGAGATCGAGTTCGATTCGGCCATCGACGCCTTCTCGGGCAGCGGTTGCGTGAGCTATCTGCTCAAGCGCATGGGCAAGCAGGTCCTCGCCAACGACGCGATGCGGGTGGCGACCACCTTCGCCGAAGCTCTCGTGGTCAACGACGATCGCCGCATCGGACCCGCATTGATCGACCGCCTCGCCCGTCTCGAAGGCGAACCCCGCGGCTTCATCACCAGGACCTTCGCGGGGATCTTCTACACGCCCGCCGACCTGGCCTTCCTCGACGCCGTCTGGGCCGAGCTCGATCGCGACTCCGCGCTCCCGCGTGCGATGATCCTCGCCGCGCTCGCCCGCGCGGCCCTGAAGCGCCAGCCCCGCGGCGTCTTCACCGTCGCCGGCGACCCCGAGAGCATGAAGGACGGGCGGCGCGATCTGAGGCTCGACCTCCGGCAGCAGTTCCGCGAGAACGCGGCGCTCCTCGACGCCACCGTCTTCGCCTCGGGTCGGCGCCACGAGGCCCGCTTCGGCGAGGTCTTCGAGCTCGAAGGCGAGCGGGCGGATCTCGTCTATCTCGATCCGCCCTATGTCCCGCGGGCGGACGACAACTGCTACATCAAACGCTACCACTTCGTCGAGGGCCTGGTCAGCTGCTGGCGCGCCCCCGAGGCCGTGATCCGCGAGGACTCGAAGGTGAAGAAGCTGGTCAAGCGCCGCTCGCCATTCGGCTCGAAGAAGACGGCGTCCGCGGCCTTCGATCGGCTCTTCGGGGCCTTCCCGGGCGCGACCCTCGTCCTGTCCTATTCCTCGAACGGTTGGCCCGACCTCGACCTCCTCGTCGCGGCGATGCGACGCCATCGATCCGGGGTCGAGGTGAAGAGCCGGCCGCATCGCTACTCCTTCGGCACCCACGGCGGCGTCGCGGCGGAGCGGCGTACGACCGAGGAATACCTGATCGTGGGGCGATGAATGCGACTCTTCGTGGTCATACCGACGCATGACGAGGCCGAGAACATCGGCCCGCTGCTCGAGGGTCTGCTCGGTCTCGCGATCGCGGGCGAGCTCGGCATCGTGGTCGTGGACGACGCCTCCCCCGACGGGACGGCCGGGATCGTGCGCGAACGCTTTCGCGACGACGACCGGGTCGCTCTCGTCGAGCGCCCGGCCAAGCTCGGGCTCGGCACGGCCTATGCCGCGGGCATGGCCGAGGCGCGCCGGCGAGGCGCGGACTTCATCGCGACCATGGATGCCGATCTCTCCCACGAGCCGGCGGTCCTGCCGGTCATGCTCGACATGGCGACGGAGAGCGGCGCCGACCTCGTCGTCGGTTCGCGCTACGTCGCCGGCGGCCGCATCGAGAACTGGGGGCCGGGGCGGCGCTTCCTCTCGGCCTGGGCCAATCGCCTGACCCGCCTCGCGGTCGGCATCCCGGTGGCCGACTGCACCTCGGGCTATCGCCTCTATCGCAGCACGCTCCTCGATCGCGTCGATCCGGCCTCGATCCGTTCGCACGGCTACTCCTATCTCGAGGAGATGATCGTCGCCTGCTGGCAGGCCGGCGCCGCCATTCGCGAGTGTCCGATCCGCTTCGTCGACCGCCGGGCCGGACGATCCAAGATCTCCCGCGCCGAGATCCTGAAGGGCGCCCTGACGCTGCTGCGCCTCGCCTTGCGGCGGCGCTGATTGTTCATGCAGGTCGGTGAATTGGATCTCCTGAGGTATCGCCCGACCGACTCCGGCAAGATCGCGGCTTGATCCCGATGTCGCGGCCGTCGTGCAGGCCGCGCCGAGGATCCGGACCAACTTCCCGGAGAACGCTCGCATGCGACGCACTCTTTTCGCCCTGGCTCTTCTCGTCTCCCTGTTCGCGAGCAACGGACAGGCGCAGACCAACCCCTACCACACGCCCACCTTGACCATCACCGGTCAGCCGGTCATGGGCGAACAGATCACGTTCTCGCTCTGCGCGCCGGAGGACACCTTCGTCTGCATCATGTTCTCGCTGAGCGACGTCCCGACACCGATCACCGGCTTCAACATGACGTCGATCCCGATCGGCATGCCGCTGCTCTCGAACTTCGACGGCGTGATCAGCTCGGAGCTGACCTGCGTCGAGGCCTCGACGGTGATCCCCTGCGCGCCCTTCCTGGTCGGCATGGAGGTCTTCTACTGGGCCTTCGGCGTGGACATCAACAACCCGACCGTGATCAACGGCCTGGCGATGGACTCGATCATCATCCAGGATCCGGGCGATACCGCCTCGCTGGACGTGACCACCTACGAGGACCTGAACGGCAACGGCCTTCGTGATCCGGGCGAGCCCGACTTCGCCAACGTCGCGCTCGAGCTGCTCTGCGCCGGTCCGGACGCGCTCTTCTACACCGGCGACGACGTCGTCCTGCCCTTCGGCACCGATGCGGCCGGCAAGGCCCTGCTCAGCGGTCTCGGCTACGGCGACTGCATGGTCCAGCTGGTCGGCGGCAATCCGGCCGGTTACTCGCAGACCGGCGGCTTCATGACCTTCGATCTCGCGACCTGCGAGCGGGAGTACCTTGCGATCGGCTTCGGCGCCGCGATGACCGGCGGTGAGGGCCTCACGCCGGGTTACTGGAAGCAGTCGCAGCACTTCTTCGCCTGGACCGCCCCGCTCACGCCTTCGACGCTGTTCTCGGACGTCTTCGCCGACGCCTTCCCGGGCATGACCCTGCTCCAGGTCCTGCAGCAGGGCGGCGGCGGGCTCAACGCTCTGGGTCGGCACACGGTCGCCGCGCTCCTGAACGCCATGAATGCGAACATCGCCTACCTCTACACGCCGGTCGAGGTCATCAACATGTTCGACACGGCCCTGCCGGGCAGCGACTACACGACCCTGAAGAACGACTTCGAGGCCCAGAACCAGCTCGGCGCCGCCGCCTACTGATCCCTGCGCCGTTTCATCCGAGAGGGTGCCGCGACATGATCCGCGGCGCCCTCTTCTATTTCGCTCCGGGCTCGGGCGGCAGCTGATAATGCTCGCGTTCCGCGGCGCTGAGGCCCTCGGGCTTGCCGCCGAAGAGCGCCCTCGGGTCGAGCGGCAGGCGGAGGAGCGCTCCGTCCGGGCGGAGGAGCAGGAGGTTGTCGCCGGCGGCATCGAAGGCCAGGTCCAGAACCGGTGTCGTGCTCAGGCCGAACACCGATCGTCCGCTCGCGGCCTCGAAGACCTCGAAGCCGCCCTCGCCCTCGTAGGCCAGGGCGATCACCGTCGCATCGCGCGACCAGACGGCCCGTCGCACGCGGGCGCGCGTCGCGATCTGGCGGCGTCGTTCGCCGCTCGCCGTATCGTAGATCCGCAGTCCGTCGAAATGGGCCGCGACCAGCGACTTCGAGTCGGGGGATGCGCCGAGGAACGCGAGAGGATCGGCCGCCTCGCCCCACCAGTACCGGAGCTTCCCCGTGCCGCGATCCCAGAGTCGAATCGAACCGCGGAACTCCTGCGTGATGACCAGTTTCTCGTCCGGGCTGAAGTCGGTGCCGGCGGAGGCGCTGGGGACCTCGAAGGTCCGCAGTTCCTCACCCGTGATGCTGTCGTGGAGAACGGCGCCCGCGCCGCTGCTCAGGAGGACGAGGGGGTCCTTGCCGGAGAAGCGAGCCGTCCGCCGGGTCGACCAGGCCCAGATCCGGTGCTCGAGGCTCCTGTCCTTCCAGCTGCGGAGCAGGACGCCGTCGCCGGTGAGGAGAAGAAGGAAACGCCCGTCGGGACTGATGTCGGGCCCCGGCCAGCCGGGGACTGCGATGTCGAGACCCTGGAGTTCCTCGTCGTGCAGGCGCTCGCCGCGGTCGAGATCGAAGACCTGGAAGCGCGCAGCGCGCGCTTCCTCGTCCGTGACGGTGATCGGCGACAGCGTGGCGCCCAGGCTCGCGTCACCCGCGCCGAGCAGACGCGGCGCGGTCGGCGTGAAGCAGAGGAGCAGCAAAGGCGCGCGGGCCGCGAAGGCGGCGCCGCTCAGAGCGAGTTTCGGTTCGACGAACTCGTGAATGATCTCCCCGGTCGAGATCCTGAGAAGGCTGCCGCCGCCGCCGGGGGTCGCGACCAGAGCGAGATCGCGTTCGCTCGCGGTCCAGAGCAGGGGGCGGGCGCCCGCGACTCCGTCCGCGGCAGGTTCGACGAGGGTCGGTGCGAAGGAGCCTCCGAGCGCGAGGATCGCGAGCCGCCCCTCCTGGTCGTGCACGAGGAAGTGCCCGCTGCGCGGCAGGTAGGTCACGTTCTGCGGCCTGATCTTGCCGAGGGCGATCGAGGTCTTCCGGCCGTCGACCGCGACGTGCTCGATCCGTCCCGGTCCCCAGGCCGAGAAGCTGCCGTCACGCGCCACCAGAAAGGACTCCAGCTGAGCGGAATCCTCGCCGGGGAGCAGGCTCAGGCGGCGCAGGTCGTCGGCACGCAGGGGCAGGGCGCGGAGCCTGCCGTCGTCACGAAGGACGATCCCGTCGGCCGACAGGTGCGCGACGGTCGCCGGAGCCTCCTGGTGGAAGGACTGCCAGTCTCCCTCGCCGCTCAGGTCGAGTCGCGAGATCCCGTGGCGACCCTCGTCGAGTCGAAACAGGCTCTTGCCGTCATGGTCGAGAACGATCTGCATGCCGGAGTCGACGCTGCGGACGATCTCGCCGCGCTCGCAATCGACGACGTCGATCTTGCGGTTGCCGCGGTCGATCATCAGGAGGCGCCTCGCGGGCCGGGCGAGCAGGATATCCGTGCGTCCGGCAAGGCCGCTGCCCTGGATCTGGCGCAGGCGTTCGCCGCTCGCCGCATCGAAGAAGCGCAGCACATTGTCGGCGGCGAAGGTCGCCACGGTCTCGTCGTCGACGAAGAGGGCCCGCAGGACGACACCCTCGTGGCCGATGTAGACCTCGAGGCGCTCACCGCTTTCGAGATCGAAGAGCCAGGCCGCGCGGTCCTCGGTGCCGAGAAGGACACGCGCCGAATTCGAGTCGAAGTCGATGTCCGTCACCTTCGAGTCGACCTCGATCTCGTGGCGCACCGCGAAGGTCTCGAGATCGATGACGGCGAGCCTGAAGCCCCGTGTCGTCGCGACCAGCGTCCTGCCGTCCGGAGCGAAGGCCATGAGCCCCCGGTCCTCGACCTCGGCGATCTCGCCGACGATCCGGGCCCTGGAAGGATCGACCCGGAGGAGCTTGCCTTCGCTGCGGATCACGAGACGGCTCTCGTCGGGCGAGAGCCTCATGTCGGTCACGGCCTCGAAGGCGGCGATCTCTCGGCGGGCCGCCAGCGCCGCGAGAAGGGCGGAGCGGGCCGCTCCGGTGTCGGCCGATTCGATGGCGGTCGTCGCCAGCCTCAGCGCCAACGCGGGATCGCGCTCGACCTCGTTCACGGCGAGCTGGGCCAGGCGCAGCGATCGCTCGCGACCGAGCGCCTTGCGATCGGCCTCGCTCTCGCGCTCGAGTCGCTCACGTGTCCGAAGGAGCACGGCCTGATCGCCCCGCAGCTCCAGTAGCTGCTCCTCCTGTTTGCGCGCCCGCTCGACCGCCAGGCTCCGCGCCCGCTCGACGCCGTCCTTCGCGACCTCGACCTCGTGGACCTTGGCTCGCTCCTCGTCCAGGCTCCGATGGATCGTGAGCGCCCAGACCAGCGCGCCCGCGGCGATCAGGAGCGTCAGCACCAGCCCGACTCCGAGCGCGGAGCCGGTTTCGTCTCTGCCGGGTACCTTCATCGGGGTCCTCCCAGGTGGAGCGCCATCCCGTTGCGCCTGCCGCGCATCCTACCGGCCGATCCGAGGGTCGTCGCCTTCGAAGCCGATTCAGAGCCGCATGGTCATCGACTCCGGCGGCTGCGACGGCAGATTCCGCGGTCCGGATCCTCCGGAACGGCGTCTTCCCCGGGTGGGTGGGGGATCGGGATGGTCCCGATCGGCCGCCCCCGGTGCATGGAATCCGCCCGAGGGCAAGGTTAGGATCAGCCCGGGTCGCCCGGAGCCGCCCCCGGCCCGCTCCGCACCCGCCCCGCGATCAGATTCTGCACACTCGAGGAGATCTCCCGTGGTCAACATCACGACCGATGACGTCCGTGCCCTCTACGAGAAGTCGAGGGCCGTTCACGAGAAGGCCCGCAAGCGTCTGGGCCGCGGCCTCACCCTGGCCGAGAAGGTCCTCATGGCGCATGCCGACGACTTCGAGAACGAGAGCTTCGAGCGCGGTTCCAGCTACGCGCTGCTCCGTCCCGACCGGGTCGCGATGCAGGACGCCACGGCGCAGATGGCCCTGCTCCAGTTCATGCACTCCGGTCGCGACACGACCGCCGTGCCCTCGACGGTGCACTGCGATCACCTGATTCAGGCCCGGGTCGGCGCGACCAAGGACATGCAGGTCGCCGAGGACTCGAACCGCGAGGTCTACGACTTCCTGAAGAGCGTCTCGAACCGCTACGGCATCGGCTTCTGGAAGCCCGGCGCCGGCATCATCCACCAGGTCGTCCTCGAGAACTACGCCTTCCCCGGCGGCATGATGATCGGCACCGATTCCCACACGCCCAACGCGGGCGGCCTCGGCATGATCGCGGTCGGAGTCGGCGGCGCCGACGCGGTCGACGTCATGGCCGGCATGCCCTGGGAGGTGAAGTACCCGAAGCTCATCGGCGTCCGCCTGAAGGGCAAGCTGAACGGCTGGACCTCGGCCAAGGACGTGATCCTCAAGCTCTGCGGCCTCCTCACCACCAAGGGCGGCACCGACAAGATCGTCGAGTACTTCGGCGAGGGCGCGGACAGCATCTCCTGCACCGGCAAGGGCACCATCACCAACATGGGCGCCGAGCTCGGCGCCACCACCTCGATCTTCCCCTACGACGCCAACATGGCGGCCTACCTGAAGATCACCGACCGCGCCGACATCGCCGCGCTGGCCGACGAGTACAAGGACTGCCTCCGCGCCGATATCGAGGTCGTGAAGGATCCGGAGGCCTACTACGACGAGATCGTCGAGATCGACCTCTCGACCCTCGAGCCCCACGTCGTCGGCCCGCACTCGCCCGACGTCGCCCGGCCCATCAGCCAGCTGAAGGAGGACTGCGAGACCGAGGGCTTCCCGCGCAAGCTCAGCTCGGCCCTCATCGGCAGCTGCACCAACTCCTCCTACGAGGACATCGGCCGTAGCGTCCACCTCGCCAACCAGGCCCGCGAGCGCGGTATGAAGGCGAAGTCGACCTTCTGGGTCACCCCCGGCTCGGACCAGATCTTCGAAACCATGAAGCGCGACGGTCAGCTCGAGGCCCTGGAAGGCGTCGGCGCCATCGTCCTCGCCAACGCCTGCGGCCCTTGCATCGGCCAGTGGAAGCGCGACGACATCCAGAAGGGCGAGAAGAACTCGATCATCACCTCCTTCAACCGCAACTTCCGCGGGCGCAACGACGCCAACCCCGAGACCCTGTCCTTCATCGGCAGCCCGGAGATCGTCACCGCGATGGCGCTGGCCGGCGACCTCGCCTTCAATCCGATCACCGACGAGCTCACCGACGCGAAGGGCCAGAAGTTCAAGCTCGCGCCGCCCACCGCCGACGCCCTGCCCGCGAGGGGCTTCGCCAAGGGCGACGCCGGCTTCATCGCGCCGCCCGCCGACGGTTCGAAGGTCGTGGTCAAGGTCGCCGAGAACAGCGAGCGGCTCCAGCTCCTCACCAAGTTCGACGCCTGGAACGGGAAGGACCACGAGGACCTCCTCGTGCTCCTGAAGGCGAAGGGCAAGTGTACCACCGACCACATCTCGCCCGCCGGCAGCTGGCTCCGCTTCCGCGGCCACCTCGACCGGATCTCCGACAACATGTTCCTGGGGGCGGTCAACGCCTTCACCGGCGAGACCGGCATGGGCACCGACCAGCTGAGCGGTGAGACCGGCAAGAACTACGCCGCCATCGCCCGCAACTACAAGGCGAACGGCCGCGGCTGGGTCTCGATCGGCGACGTCAACTACGGCGAGGGATCCTCGCGCGAGCACGCCGCCATGTCGCCGCGCTTCCTCGGCGCCAAGGCCGTGATCGTGCGCTCCTTCGCGCGCATCCACGAGACCAACCTGAAGAAGCAGGGCGTCCTGCCCTTCACCTTCGCCGACCCCGCCGACTACGAGAAGATCCAGGCCACCGACCGGATCGACATCGTCGGTCTCAAGGACCTCGCGCCCAAGAAGAAGGTCACGATGATCGTGCGGCACGAGGACGGCAGCAAGGACGAGGTCCTGCTGAACCACACGCTCAACGCCGAGCAGATCGAGTGGTTCAAGGCCGGCTCGGCCCTCAACCTGATCGCCAGGCAGAACAAGGGCTTATCCCTCGTTCCGCGACCCATCCAGTCGGGCCCCGACGACCCTCGGTC
>JBFIHP010000005.1:0-19020 GCA_041601735.1 Planctomycetota bacterium
AGCCAGGCAAGCCTGGCGCTCCAACTTCGGGCCCGCGCCGGTCAGGGCAGCTCGAAGCGCAAGGCCGGATCGTCCATGATGAGGATCGGCTTCATCAGGGTGCGATCGACCGAGGCGTTCTCGTAGCGAACGGGTCGGCCGAAGATCGTGACCTTCTCGTTGAAGGCCCGGGGCAGATCGACGCCGTGGATGTGACCGTAGACGAGAACCTCGACCGGGTGCCTCGCGATGATCTCCTCGAAGGCCGAAGGTTCGTCCTTGCGATCCCAGCGCGGCGGGTAGTGGATCATGAGGAGGATCCGCGTCCCCGGCCTGGCCGTCTCCGCGCGGCGCAGCGTGTCGCCGAGGTTACGGCAGGCCTCCTCGAACTCCGGCTTCATGTTCTCCTGCCACCAGGGCGACTCCGGTTGCTCGCAGCCCATGGTCGCAGCCAGGGTCCAGCCCTCGCCCAGCGCGACATGGGCGTCGTTCATGAGGTGGATGGTGCGGGGATGGAGACGCTCGACCTTCTTCCACCACTTGTCGTGGTTGCCGGGCGAGAGGACCTTCGTCCCGGGCAGGTCGTCGATGAAGGCGAGGTGCTTCTCGATCGTCTTGTTGGTGGTCGCCCAGCTGAAGTCGCCGGGGATGAGGACCAGGTCGTCCGGCCGGATCATCGCCCGCCAGTGCTCGCCGATCTTCGTCTCGTGATCGATCCAGACCTCGCCGAAGCGGCTCATGTCGCGGCCGAGGTGGGGATCGCTGATGCAGAAGATGCGCATGGAGGGCTTTCTGGTCTCGGGGGCCTGAGTCCGGCATCATAGGCACGGAATCGAGGCCTCGCCAAGGAAAGCTCGCCATGCGCGTCGGCATCATCGTGATCGGCAACGAAGTCCTCTCCGGCAAGGTCGAGGACATCAACTCGACCTTCCTGATGGCGGAGTTTCGCGAGCTGGGCGTCCGGGTCGGGCGGGTGAGCATCATCCCGGACGACATGAAGCTGATCGCCGAGGAGGTGCGTCGCTTCTCGGGGATCTTCGACGCGGTGATCACGACCGGCGGCGTGGGCCCGACCCACGACGACCTCACCTTTCCCTCCGTGGCGCGCGCCTTCGACCTCGCCATGGTGCGCAGCGACGAGCTGGAGAAGGTGATCCGCAGCTACATCAAGGACGAGATCGGGCCCGGCTATCTGCGCATGGCCATGCTGCCGGAGGGCACGGAGCTCATCTTCCCGAAGGAGCTGCCCTTCCCCATCACCCGGGTCAAGAACGTCTACGTGATGCCCGGCGAGCCCTCGGTGCTCCGCAAGAAGTTCGCGGCCATCCGCGAGAGCTTCCGCCAGCCGCCCTTCCAGCTGCGACGGCTGTTCACGACCCTTGACGAGGGCCACCTCGCCGACATGCTCGACGACCTCCAGAAGCGCCACCCCGCGGTCGAGATCGGCAGCTACCCGATCTACGGTCATCCCGATTACCAGACCCAGGTCACCATCGAGTCCAAGGACGAAGCCGCCACGAAGGCGGCCTATGCCGAGCTGGTCGATCAGGTGCCGGCCGCGACGGTCTGGAAGCGCGACGACTGAGTTCCGGGCCTTCGGTCGCCCGGATTTCTCGCCGGCCCGGCCCTCGCCCGAGGCCAGCCAACGCCCCCAAGCTCCTCAGGTGATGAGACTTGTGCCCGCCATCGCGAACGGGTCTGAATTGTCATTCAGAGTTGCGATCCGCCCCGGCGGCAGCTATTTTCGTCTATCCGCAAGAGCGGAAATGGAGTTTGCCGCCGTGAATGCCGTCGAGACAGCCCGCCTCTTCAAGTGCCTCTCCGAGGGGCTGCGGGTCCGCATCCTCGGCCTCCTCGCCGAGGAGGAGCTGAACGGCAACGAGCTGCGCCAGATCCTGGAGGTGCCGCAGTCCACCCTTTCCCGGCACCTGAACGTCCTGAAGGATGCCGGGCTCGTGCAGAGCCGCCGCGAGGGCAACTGGATCTTCTTCCGCCTCCATCGGCCGGAGGAGCTGAACGGCTCGTCGGAGAGCCTCTTCGACCTCGTCCACGAGCTGACCGCGACCGACGAGGGCCACCTCCGGGACCTCGAACGCCTCGGTCGCGTACTCGAAGAGCGTCGCGCCGCGGTGCGCGAGCACTTCGACCTCGCCGGCCACACCTGGGACGAGTTCCACGCGGCCACCGCCGATCCGGCCGTGAAGGAACAGGCGCTCCGCTACCTCGTCCCGCGGGACCTCGTCCTGGTGGACGTCGGCTGCGGCAGCGGCTACCTCCTGCCCGAACTCGCCGGCACCGGCGCGCGGGTCATCGCGATCGACAACGCGCCGGCGCAGCTCGCGCGGGCCCGTCGCTCGGCCGAGGCCCTCGGTCTCTCGGACATCGAGTTCCTGGAGGGCGACCTCGAACACCTGCCGCTGCCGGAGAACTCGGCCGACGGCGTCTTCGCCCACCTGAGCCTGCACCACGCCTCGAGCCCGGAGGCCGCCATCCGCGAGATGGCCCGGGTGCTCCGGCCCGGCGGCAGCCTCATCGTCACCGATTTCATCGCCCATCAGGAGAGCTGGCTCCGCGACGAGCACGCCGACCTCTGGATGGGCTTCTCGCCCCGGGACGTGGAGTCCTGGATGCGTGCGGCCGGTCTCGGCGAGATCGACCGCGAGGAACGTCCCTACGCGCGGCAGGAGGGCCCCGAGGCCCAGCTCGCCCGCAACCTGAAACTCTTCATCCTGAGCGGCCGTGCGCCGCAATCCCCCGAAAGGAAGATCTGACCATGAGCCAGACCGAGACCGCCAAGGGCTTCGACTACAAGGTCGCCGACATCAACCTCGCCGACTGGGGCCGCAAGGAGATCATCATCGCCGAGGGCGAGATGCCCGGCCTGATGGCGACCCGCGAGAAGTTCAAGGCCGAGCAGCCGCTCAAGGGCGCGCGCATCGCCGGCTGCCTGCACATGACCATCCAGACCGCGGTCCTGATGGAGACCCTGATCGACCTGGGCGCCGAACTGCGCTGGTCGTCCTGCAACATCTTCTCGACCCAGGACCAGGCCGCCGCCGCCATGGCCGCAGCCGGCATCCCGGTCTTCGCCTGGAAGGGCGAGACCGAGGAGGAGTACGAGTGGTGCGTGAAGCAGACCATCGAGGGCCCGGACGGCTGGCGTCCGAACATGATCCTCGATGACGGCGGCGACCTCACCATCATGATGCACAACGACTACCCCGAGCTCATGAAGGACGTCCGCGGCGTCTCCGAAGAGACGACGACCGGCGTCCACCGCCTCTACCAGATGGCCAAGAAGGGCACCCTCAAGGTCCCGGCCATCAACGTCAACGACTCGGTGACCAAGTCGAAGTTCGACAACCTCTACGGCTGCCGCGAGTCGCTCATCGACGGCATCAAGCGCGCCACGGACATCATGATCTCGGGCAAGAAGTGCATCGTCGCGGGCTTCGGCGACGTCGGCAAGGGCTGCGCGCAGGCCTTCCACGGCATGGGCGGCCGCGTCTACGTGACCGAGGTCGATCCGATCTGCGCCCTCCAGGCGCTGATGGCCGGCTACGAGGTCGTGACCATGGAAGACGCGATGAGCTTCGGCGACATCTTCGTCACCACCACCGGCTGCTGCGACATCATCACGCGCAACCACATGGATCACATGAAGGACGGCGCGATCATCTGCAATATCGGCCACTTCGACAACGAGATCCAGGTCGCCTCGGTCTACAAGGACCCGACGATCACGACCGACGAGATCAAGCCGCAGGTGGACAAGCTGACCTGGCCCGACGGCAAGAGCGTCATCATCCTGGCGAAGGGTCGCCTCGTGAACCTCGGCTGCGCCACCGGCCACCCGAGCTTCGTGATGTCGTACTCCTTCACCAATCAGGTGCTGGCGCAGATCGAGCTGTGGAAGAACCACAAGAACTACGACAACCAGGTCTACGTCCTGCCGAAGCACCTCGACGAGGAGGTCGCGCGTCTCCACCTCGAGAAGCTCGGCGCCAAGCTCACCACGCTGACCAAGGCCCAGGCCGACTACCTCAACGTCGAGGTCAGCGGCCCCTACAAGCCGGACCACTACCGCTACTGATCGCTCCGCGCGGCCTCGGCCGCGACGATGGGGACGAGCAAGCGAAGGCGCCCCGATCGCTCCGGGCGCCTTTCTTCGTCATCGAGGTCGCCGCGCTTCAGTCGCGGATGACGCCGCGGTAGAGGTTGGCGATGTTGCCGACGCCGAGGTTGCCGTAGACGGCCCCCGCCATCTGCACGCCGAACTGATAGCCGACCGCGAAGGGGTCGTTCGGAATCGGGATCGGGTAGCCGTAGCTGACGAACCAGAGGTCCTGCAGCATCTGGGTGAAGGGCGAGCCGACGAGCACCATGCCGTAGGGCGTGTAGTAGTACTCGTAGTCGAGCAGGGCCACCGTGATCACCACGAGAGCGGGGTTGCCGTTCATCGTGAAGGTCATCGTCTCGCCGAGAACCGGACGACCGGCCACGCTCATGTCCCAGTTGCAGAATTCAAAGGCGCCCATGTCCGCCCCGACGATGCCGTCGAGGTCATGGTCGTTGACCCGCGAGGACTCGATGTGGTCACCGGCCACGATCTTGCCGAGCGCGAAGTCGCCGGCGTCGATACAGGGCGAGGCCATCTGCAGCCTCAGGTCGCCGTTCGAACCGTCTACGAAGAGCGGATCGACGTCGAGGTTGCCGTCCGCACCGGCGAGAGCCGCATCGCCGTTGGAGTCGAAGAGCTGGCCCGCCGCGACGCCGACGTAGTTGATGCCGTTCGCCCAGGAGATCGTGCTCTCGATGGTCGAGGGCAGAGACGTCGCGAAGCGGATGCCCGTCCCGCAGTAGGCCGCGGTCGCGAAGCGCAGATCGCCGAGCGATGTGAAGGCGGACATGTCGATGCCGTCCTGGCCGCAGGAGAAGGCGACCAGGTTGTCGAGGTCGCCCGCGCAGCGCAGCATCCTGAAGCCATCGGCCGCACAACCCTCCACCCGCACCGAATCGACGCTGGCGAGGGGGTTGTCGACCTGGAAACCGCCATAGTTGGCATAACCGGCGTACCGAACGATCGCGTACTCGGCCCGTTCGACCGGCGCTCCGTTGAGGGTGACACCGTACCAGTAGCCGGGGCTCCCGACGGTCGGACCGTTGTGCTCCGTGTCGCCACCCCAATCGTCGTCGGTCAGCGCTGTCAGGACCACGGGCTCGGCTCCGCTTCCCTTCAGGTGCAGGCTACCGTTGCCGCTGCCCAGGGCCCGTCCGAAGGTGAACTTGACGATGAGTCCGCGCTCGAAACTCAGGGACTCGCCCGACTCGATCGTCGGGTTGGCGGTGCAGACGATGCAGCCGCCGGTCATGGACGCGGCCAGAACGGAGACCGTTCCGTCGATGTGAGGGGCCTCGACGACCAGGGCGTCGTAGACGACGTTGCCCGTGGCGCCGTTGTCCAGGAAGTTCGTCAGGTTGTCCCAGCGAACACCGCGGACCGAGTACTGCGAATCCTCGAAGAGACAATCGGTGATGATCGGAGCCGCCGCCGTCTGATTGAAGTCGAGGGCCGCCCAGGCGCAATCGCGAACGCGGGAGTCTCGCATGCTGAAGTTCGAGCCGTACACCTCGACCCCGGCGTAGTTCGCATAACCTCCGTAGCGCAGTTCGAGGTGATTCAGGGTGCTGGCGCTCGACCCCGACTGGAACTGGAGCCCGCGCCAGTAGCCCTTGGAACCGGTCGATGGGCCGTCCTTGTTGGTGTCGCCCGCATGCGAATCATCCGCGATCGTGGTGATCACGACGGGCGCCGCCAGGGTGCCGTTGCAGACCAGGTTGCCATCGATGTCGATGAGGGAACCGAAACTGGAGGTCTTGAGCACGACTCCCGGGCCCAACGTGAGCTGACCTCCCGCAAGGATGCTCATGCTCCCCGTCAGCTCCAGGCAACCATTGATCTGGTTGGCCTGAACGAGGGCGACGGAGGTCCCCAGGCTGGTCGCGGACACCCGGATGGCGTCGCGTGTGGAGTTGTTGGCAGCGCTGTTGTTGGTGAAGCCGGGGACCTTGTCGAGCGACAGGTTGACCACCGGCGCCCGGCAACGCTCGAAGGCGCAACCCGAGACCGAGGGCAGCGCGCCGCTGCTCTCCAGGGAGACGGCGTCGTGGCTGCAGTCCTCGACCACCGAGTTCATGAGGACGATGTCCGCGTCGATGAGGCGGACCGCCGCGTAACCGGCGTAGCCGCCGAAACGAATCCGGACCTTGTCGAGGTTGCTGGCGTCCGCCCCGCTCGTGAAGGCAAGGCCGTACCAGTGGCCGGAGCTACCGGAAGACGCGCCGTCGGCATTGGTGTCGCCGCCGTGGCTGTCATCCTCCCGGGCGGTGAAGACGACCTCGCCCGCGTTGCCGTCGCAGATCAGGGTCCCGTCGATCGTCAGGCCGGAACCGAAGACGAACTTGAGGATTGCACCCTCGTCGATGGTCATCGTCGTGCCGGCTGCCACCGTGGCGTTGGCCTGGATGTGCGCCGTGGCGTTGATGAGGTTGTCGGCGCCGAAGGCGACGGTGGTCGTGGAGTTCGGGTTCGTGATCACGACGGCGTTGTAGGCCGAGCAGCCCGCTGCCGTGTTGCCGCTGAGATTCGGCAGGGCGGCGAAGGTCGCGCCGGTGACGGCCGACCTGACCGACTGGATGTTCGTGTTGGTGATCGCAGGCAGGGTCGCCGCGTTCAGGTCGATGCCGTCGGCCGAGGCGAGCTCGATCGTGCAGGTGTCGATCGTGATGTCGTCCCAGAGTTCGATCGCCGCATAGCCGGCGTAACCGGCATGACGGACGATCGCGTGGGTCAATTGACTACCGCCCGATCCGGAATTGAACTGAAGGCCTCGCCACTGACCGGGGGCGGGGCTCGACGCGTTGCCGTCCTTGTTGCTGTCGCCGCCGTAGAGGTCATCCCGGGTCTCGGTGAAGACCACGGCGTTCCCGGCTCCTCCGTTGCAGATCAGGGTGCCGTCGACCGTGATGCCCGAGCCGAAGGAGGCCTTGAAGATCACGCCGCCGGCCATCGTGACCGTCGCGCCGGTCGCGATGGTCTGATTGCCGATCATCATGTGCGCACCCCCCATCATGGAGGCGCTGGGGATGGTGAAGCTGGTCGATGTCGTCGCCGCAACCACCTGGACGCAGTCGTAGACCGAATTGCCGCTGGCGATGTTGTTGGTGAAATGCGGCAGGTTCTCCAGCCTGGCATTCAACACCGGGAGGTTCCCGTTCAGGAAGCTCGTGCCCGTGATGGTGCCGGAGCCTCCCGAGTAGCGGAGGCCGCCGGAGTTGTAGTCCCGAACGATGGAATTGTTGATCAGGACGCCGAGATTGGACTCCAGGCGGATCGCGGCATAACCCGCATAGCCGCAGAAGCGGATGTCGAGCCCGTTGATGCCGACCGTTCCGGTGGGAAGGACCAGCAGGCCGCGCCACTGCCCGGCCGCACCCGTGCTGGGCCCGTCGCCGTTGGTGTCGCCGCCGGCCGAGTCGTCACGGATCTCGGTGAAGATCGCCCTGTTGCCCACGTTGGCCTGGACGTTGAGATGACCGCCGACGGTGATGCCCGAGCCGAAGGGGAACTTGACGATGGCGCCCGGCTGCACGGTGAGCGTCTGTCCCGCCGGAACGGTGATCGACGAGGTCACGTGGTAGACCACGCCGGAGACGAGCGGGCCGCCGGCGCCGTCGTGGACGTTGCCGCCGATCGGAGCCTGCGCGAGAGAGTTGACATGGAGCAGGAGGGTCGATGCCAGCAGCAGCATCGCCCGGATCAGGCAATTGCGTTTCATGTTGGGGGGTGTCCTCTGGTTCAGAGAGTCTTCGGGACGTCTCGATCGTACTCAGGGCTCGGGCGCCTGGAATACGCCCGGCAACCGTAGGCGTTCGGCGCGCTCCGCTCGCTCTCCGGGGCCGCAGGGGCATTTCACGCCGACCGCACGCCCCGGGGCGACAGGGTCGGCGGGGGCGACCGGAAGTCCGCCTCGCGACCTGGGTTTCAAAGCCGCCCGGGGAGCGTCAACTCGCGCGATCGCGAGACCCGGCTCGACTTGACCGGAGACGGGATGAAGAAGGGGGCGCCATCCGCGACAAAGAGTCGCAACATGGAAGCTCGACAAACGAACGCCCGACTCCTCCGAGCCGGGCCCTGTTCGGCGATCGCCGAGGTCCGCGCGCTCAGTCGCGGATCACGCCGCGCCAGAGTTCCAGGATGTTGCCCACCGCAAGATTGCCGAAGGGGCCGCAGCCCACCTGGACGCCGATCTCGTAGCCCACGGCGTAGGGGTCGTTCGGGATCGTGATCGGGTAGGGATAGCCCTCCCAGATGAGGTCCTGGAAGACCACGGTGAAGGGCGAGCCGCAGAGCACCATGCCGTAGGGCGCGAGGTAGTACTCGTAGTCGAGCAGCGCCACGGTGATGACCCCGAGCGCGCCGGGCCCGTCGAACTGGAACCAGAGGGTCTGGCCGAGCCGCGCCTCGCCGGAGACGTTCATGTTCCAGTTGCGGAACTCGTAGGCGCCCATGTCGGCGCCCACGACGCCGTCGAGGTCCGCATCGTTCACCCGCGAGGCCTCGTCGGCATCCGATGCGACGAGCACGCCGAGCGCGAAGTCGCCGCCCCCGATGCAGGGCGAGGCGGCCTGGAGATGGAGGTCGCCGTTCGCGGCATCGACGAAGAGCGGGTCCACATTCAGATTGCCGTTCGTGCCGGCCAGAGCCGGCTCGCCGTTGGAGTCGAAGAGTTGACCCGCGGTGGCGCCGAGGTAGTTCGTCGTATTGCCCCAGGAGATCGAGCTGCGCACCGCGACGCTGCCCCCCGCGGACGGAAGGTCGATCCCGACCCCGCAGGCCGTCGCCGTCGCGAACCGGAGGTCCCCTCCCGGAGCGAGGAAGGACGCATCGATGCCCGTCCCGGCGCAGTCGAAGGCCACGAGGTTGTCGAAGGGCGCCATCGCCTGAAGGAGTATGATGCCGTCGAAGAGCGCGTGCTCGACCCGCACCGACTTCAGGGTCGCGGCAGGGTCGGCGACGTTGATGGCCGCATAGCCCGCCGCACCGGCATTGCGCACGACCGTCCACCGCAGCGTCGAGGGCCCGCCGGAGACGACCAGACCGCGCCAGTCGCCGGCCGCACCCGTCGAGGGCCCGTTCTTGTCGGTGTCTCCGCCATGGCTGTCGTCGGCGTACGACGTGAAGACGACCGGTTCAAGAGCGGTGCCGAGGCACTGGAAGGGCCCGTTCGAACCCAGGCTCGCGCTGGTGTTCGTGAACTTGAAGACGACGCCGCGGCCGACGGTGAGGCTCGTGTTGACGCTGATCCAGGTCGTGATCACGATGGTATCGCCGATCAGGTTCTCGGTGCCGAAGGAAGCCGGACTGTTCACGTAGTTGGCGCCGATCGCAATGCAGTCGATGATCGTGCAATTGGTCGCGCTGTTGCCCGAGAAGTTGCCGAGCGCCACCAGGCTCGCCTTGTCGATCGGGATCGTGACGTCATCGAAGACGCAGTTCGTGATGGTCGGCGCCAGTCCGTTGTATCCGTTCAGATCGATGCCGGCCGACCCGCAATGGTCGAAGACGCAGGAGTCGATCGTGCAGTCGGCGCTCAGCTCCAGCGCGCCGAAACCGGAGCTTCCGGCATAGCGCAGGATCGCGTGCGTGAACTGACTGCCCGGTCCGATCACCCGGATCCCCGGCCAGGCGTTCTTCTGGGGCAAGATCGGTGTGCCGTCGATGTCGCCGCCCCAGGTATCGTCGTAGTAGGCGGTGAAGACGACGGGGGCGGCGGCCGTCCCGTTGCAGTTCAGGATACCCAGGACGTCGATGTAGCTCGTCGACGTGTCCATCCGGAAGATCAGGCCCGACCCGAGGTCCACGGTCGTTCCGGCCGCGATCGTGTGGATCCCCTGCAGGACCAGCGCACCGCCGATCATCGCGTCCGCCTGGATGTTCAGGTTCGTCGTGACGGTGGAGGGTTCGACGACGATATGATCCCTGAGCGTGTTCCCGCTCGCCGTGTTGCCGGTGAACGAGGCGAGGTTCGCGAGCTTGCAGTTGTAGACCGGCTGGTTGCCCAGGGAGAAGTCGCAGCCCGTGATCGTCGCGATCCCGCTCGTCCGATAGTCGATGGCGCCGCCCGCGTAGTGCCGGAACAGCGAATCGCTGATCGTGCTGCCAGGCGCGCTGCCGAGCCGGATCGCGGCGTAGGAGCCCTGCCCCGTGTAACGGATGTCGAGGCCCGAGATCGCGACCGTGCCGTTCGGATTCACGTTCACGGTCAACCAGGACCCGGGGCTGCCGCTGCTCGGCCCGTCGCCGTTGGTATCGCCGCCGGCGCTGTCGTCCGCGATCGCCGTGAAGGTCGCCCGGTTGGCGGCGGTCGCCGCGACATGGAGGTGCCCGTTCACGGCCAGCTGCGTGGCCGGCGCGAACTTGACGATCGCTCCCGGCTGGACCGTCAAGGTCTGGCCGGTCGGGACGGTCACCGAGAAGCTCGCGTGGTAGACCACGCCGGAGAGCAGCGGGCCGCCGCTGCCGTCGAAGACGTTGCCGCCGATCGTGACCTGGGCGTTCAGGACGGAGAGATGGAGGAGGACCGATGCCGCGATGAGCATCGTCCGGTGTAGTTGCGCGGTGCGCATGGGAGGGGCGTCCTTTCCGGTCCGGAGAATCCGGCCGAACCGATCGATCGTAGGCCCTGGAAGCCGCGCCAGTGAAGCCGCAAGGTCGAATTCGCCGGCGGCAGATCGTCGCAGCGCCCGGCAATCCCCCGCGGCCGCGCGCATGAAAGAGAAAGAGGCCCGCCTCCCTCGAGACGGGCCTCTCGTCGTCAGGAAGATCCCCGCGTCGCTCAGATGTCCTCGATCACGCCGCGGTAGAGGTTGGCGACGTTGCCGACTCCCGTGTTGCCGTAGACGGCGCAGCCCATCTGCACACCGATCTCGTAGCCTACGGCGAAGGGATCGTTGGGGATCGTGATCGGATAGCCGTAGCTCACGAACCAGAGGTCCTGCAGGAGCAGGGTCGTCGGCGAGCCCGCGAGCACCATGCCGTAGGGCGCGAAGTAGTAGTCGAAGTCGAGCAGCGCGACGCTGATCACGACGAGCGCGGGCACCCCGTTCATGGTGAAGGTCAGGGTCTCGCCGAGAACCGGACGCCCGGTGACGGCCATCTCCCAGTTGCAGAACTCGTAGGCACCCATGTCGGCGCCGACGACTCCGTCCAGGTCGTGGTCGTTGACCCGCGAGGACTCGATGTGGTCCGCGGCGACGGTCACCCCGACGCTGAACTCGGCGGCATCCATGCAGGGCGACGACGGCTGGAGATTGAGATCGCCGTTGGGCTCGTCGACGAACATGGGATTGACGTTGATGTTCCCGTTCGTTCCCGCCAGGCCGGGGTCCCCGCTCGAGAAGAACAGGTTGCCCGGCGTCGCGCCGATGAAGTTACCGATGGTATTGCCCGACGAGATCGAGTTCCGGACGACGCCGGAGTGCGTCGCTCCGATGCGAATGCCCGCCCCGCAGCTGCTCACCGTCGCGAAGCGCAGATCGTGAGCATTGAAGGAATCGGAGAGCTCGATCCCGTCCGCCGCGCAGCTCCAGGCCACCAGGTTGTCGGCGGGACCGCCCGAGTTGAGGATGTTGATCCCGTCCGCGGCCGAATGCTCGACGCGGACCGACTTCAGGTGACCGCCGACGTCGTTCATGGACACGGCGGGGAAGCCGCCCTGGCCCGCGTAGCGAACGAGGGCATGCTCGATCGTGCAGAAGCCGCCGTTGATCTGGATGCCCCGCCATTGACCGGGGCTCCCCGCGGAGGGGCCGTCCTTGTTGGTGTCGCCGGCATGCTCGTCGTCGGCCAGCATCGTGAGCACGACCGGCTCGGCGCCGCTGCCGAGGACGTTGAGCGTGCCGTTGCCCTGCGCGAAGGTCAGGATTCCGGAGACCTTGACGACGACGCCGCGCTCGATGTCGAGGGTCGCGCCCGGAGCGATGTTCGGGGCCGCGGAGACGACGTAGCAGCCGTTGATCATGCCGCGCGAGGGAAGCGAGGCATCGGCGGTGACGGCACCGCTCTCGATGTAGGGGCTGTCGTAGATGCCGTTGCCCGTCGCCGTGTTGTCGCGGATGGACTCGAAGCTCTCCCAGCGCGCCCCGCGGATCGAATGGCTGTTGTTGCTCAGGTCGCAGCCGCGGATCAGCGGCCGCGCCGCGCTCAGCGACAGGTTGATGGCCGCCGCGAGGCAATCGGTGATCGTGCAGTCGACGAGCGAGATGTCGGCGCCCGAGATCGTCACGCCCGCGAAGCCCGATTGACCGCTGTAACGGACGATCACGTGCTCGAGGCTGCTGGCATCCGAACCCGTGAAGAAGCTGAGGCCGCGCAGGGTCCCCGGCGTGCCGTTCGAGGCCCCGTCGAGATTCGTATCCCCCGCGTGATCGTCGTCGTCGATCGTCGTGAAGACCACCGGCTCCGAGGCGGTGCCGTTGCAGGTCAGCGTTCCGCTGACGGTGTGGCTGGCGCCGAAGGTCGGGCTCTTGACCGTGATGCCGGCATCGATCGTCAGCGACCCGGTCGTCACCGAGAGGCTGCCGGTGACCTCGATCACGTCGTTGATCAGCTGCCCCTTGGAAATCGATACGGCCGTCGTGATGGTCTCGGCGATGGCGCGGATCGAATCCCTGACGCTGCAGTTCGAGGCGCTGTTGTTCCCGAAGTTCACGAGCCCGCTCAGACGGACTCCGTCGATCGCGATGGCACAGCGGTCGAAGGCGCAGCCGACGATCGTGGGGCTCACGCCCGAGTTGCCGAGCTCGAGGCCGTCGGCGAGGCAGTCCTCGACGGTGCAGTTCGTCATGGTGATGTCGGCGAGGGTCGTCACGCCCGCGAAACCGGACTGGCCGGAGTAGCGAATTCGGGTCGAGGTCAACACCGAGGCGACGGAGGCCGCACTGAAGCTCAGGCCGCGGAGCTTCCCCGGGCTCGGGATCGAGGCCGAGCCGTCGAGGTTGGTATCTCCGCCGTGGCCGTCGTCGTCGAGGGTCGTGAAGACCACCTCGGATCCGGCGGTTCCGTTGCAGACGAGGTCCCCCTGGACGTTGACGGCACTCCCGAAGATGGCCGACTTGACGATGACCCCGTCGTTGAGAGTCAGCGCCACGCCGGGGTCGATCGTCGTCGCGACGTTCGTGATCACGACGTCGTCGATCAGGTTGCTGCGGCTGACGGTCGTATTGGACCCGATCGATCCGTTGGTCACCCTTATCGCCGCGAGCGAGGTGCAGTTCGCGGCGCCGTTGTTGCTGAAACCGGGGAGGTGCGTCCAGCGCGCCGCCTCGATCGGGATCGTGGTGCGGTCGAAGTTGCAGTTCGAGATCAAGACGGCGTTCGGCGACGTGTTGAGGTTGACCCCCGGGGCCGAGTGATCGATCGATTGCACGTGGGAGAGGACGAGGTCGGTTCCGGTCGTACCGATGCCGGCGAAGCCGCCCTGACCCGAGTAGCGGATGATCGTATGCGTCAGGCTACAGGTCGGATCGGCGCCGCTGAAGGTCACGCCGCGGATCTGGCCCGGCGTGCCGGAGGACGGACCGTCGTTGTTGGTGTCGCCGCCGTGGTCGTCGTCGTCGAACGAGGTGATGACAACCTCGGAGCCGGCGGCACCTGCCGCCACGAACTCACCCTGCACGGTGACGGCCCCGCCGAGGACGGAGAACTTCAGCACCACTCCCGCATTGAGCGTCAATGACGCGGCGGCGGGCACGACGATGCTGCCCGAGAGGATATGGGCGCCGCCCATGATGCTCGCGGCGTCGATGACCACGCTGCCGGCGATGGTCGTGCCGAGCACGTTCACGGAGTTGTTGACGCTGTGGCCGCCGGCGCTGTTGTTCGTCAGTCCGGCGAGCACCCCGGCCCGGCAGTTGATGATCGGCCGACTTCCGTTCGTGAAGCTGCTCGAATCCACCGTTCCGATACCCGTGGTCGTGAAGTCGATGCCGCTGGCCGCGTAGTCCGAGAACTGACAGCCCACGACCGCGTTCACGGCGCCCGCCTGGACGCGCATCACAGCTCGACCGGCCTGCCCCGCGAACCGGAACTGGACGTTGTTCCAGGCGCCGTTGGATCCCGGGGCCAGGGTGACGCCGCGCCAGTAGCCCGGAACGCCGACGGAGGGCCCGTTGTTGTTCGTGTCGCCGCCGGCGCTGTCGTCGGAGAATTCGCTGAAGATGATGGGCGGCCCCGACGGCGCCTCGGCGATGAGATTGCCCGAGACCGTGAGTTCCGAACCGAAGACGGCGAACTTCACGATCGCGCCGGGTTGGATCGTCAGCGTCTGTCCGGCTGGAACCGTGATCGACGAGGTGACGTGATAGACCGTACCGCCGAGCAGGGGTCCTCCGGACCCGTCGAAGACGTTGCCCGCGAGCGCAACCTGGGCGCGGAGCCCCG
The DNA here is from genome assembly GCA_041601735.1 of Planctomycetota bacterium. Classification (GTDB taxonomy): domain Bacteria; phylum Planctomycetota; family DRQF01; genus JACKGY01. The sequence continues at coordinate 14,483 of JBFIHP010000005.1, forward strand.
AGCCGAGCCCGAGGATGACGCCGAGGAGTAGAAGGGTCATCGTGGATCTGGAGAGTCGCATGGTGGTTGTCCCCGTTCGGGTGCGTCGGCTTCGGGCCGGAGCCATAAACCCTCGATCGTGAAGCGTCCCGGCTTCGAAGGGAAGCGCGAAGTTCGAGGAAGATGCCGTGAAGGGGCATCTCACTGCGCCACAGGCACTTCCGGACTCGGAGCTCGAAGGGTAGCGCGGCCGTCGCTGCACAACTGCCACGACAGCAGCCCCTCCGACTTCGAAGTTGCCGCGGGTCCGAGCCCCCGGGGGCGAGGCCGTCGCGGACGACGGGCCGAGGACGGATGCGCGCCATCCTCGGTCCGGTCCGCTGCGGGTCGAGGCAGGAGCGGCCCGAGAAGAAGACGCCCGGATCGCTCCGGGCGTCTTCAGGGAGGAAGCTGACGGGCGTCTTCAGTCGCGGATGACGCCGCGGTAGAGGTTGGCGATGTTGCCGACCATGGTGTTGCCGTAGACGGCGCAGCCCATCTGGACGCCGATCTCGTAGCCGACCGCGAAGGGGTCGTTCGGGATCAGCACGGGGTAGCCGTAGTTGACGAACCAGATGTCCTGGTGCAGCAGCGTGAAGGGCGACCCGCAGAGGACCATGCCGTAGGGCGGGTAGTAGTACTGGAAGTCGAGCAGCGCGATGCTGATCACGACGAGGGCGGGGTTGCCGTTCATCGTGAACGTAAGGGTCTGTCCCAGCCTGGGTTCGCCCGCGAAGCTCATGTCCCAGTTGCAGAACTCGTAGGCGCCCATGTCGGCGCCCACGCTGCCGTTCAGGTCGTGGTCGTTCACGCGGGAGGACTCGAAGTGGTCGCCCGCGACGATCTTCCCGAGGTTGAAGTTGCCGGCGTCGATGCAGGGCGAGCTGACCTGGAGGTTCAGGTCGCCGTTGGCTGCGTCCACGAAGAGCGGATCGACGTCGATGTTGCCGTTGGTCCCCGCCAGGGCTGCGCTGCCGTTCGAGTCGAAGAGATTCACGGCGGTAGCGCCCGCGTAGTTCGTGACGTTGCCCCAGGAGATCGAGCTCTGGATCGCGCCGGTCCAGGTCGCACCGGCATCGATGCCCGTGCCGCAGGCGTGGACGGTCGCAAAGCGGAGGGGTTGGGAGCCCGCGAGGCCGGTCAGGTCGATACCGGGCCCGCCGCAGGAATAGGCGACCAGGTTGTCCATCGGGCCGTTCACGGCCGAGATCTGGAAGCCCTCCTGGTTGGAGTGCTCGACCCGGACCGACCTGATTGTCGCCGTCGAGGAATTGCACTCGAGGCTCGGAAAACCGCTCTGGCCGCAGAAACGGATGACGGCGTGCTTCACGACGCAGCCCGCCGCGCTGTCGATGAGGAGCCCGCGCCAGCGGTTGGGCGTCCCGACGGAGGGACCGTCCTTGTTGGTGTCGCCGCCCCATTCGTCGTCCTCGACGGTCGTGAAGACGACCGGCTCGAGACCGCTGCCCTCGACGTCGATCGTCCCGGCCCCGTCGTCGATCCTGAGGGCCAGCGCGGCGCACTTCAGGATGAGACCGCGACCGAAGGTCAGACGGACGCCGGTGGCGATATTGGGACTCGAACTGAAGACGACGGCGCCGCCCGTCACGGCCGCGGCCTGCACCTCGGTATCGGCCGCCACCGCGGGGAACTCGACGAAGGACGCGTCGTAGATCGTGTTTCCGGAGGCCTGGTTCTCGCGCAGGTTGGCGAAGTTGTCCCAGCGCATGCCGCGCATGGCGTAGAGGTTGTTCTCGAAGACGCAGTCGCGGATCGTCGGCGTCGCCGCGGTGCCGTTGAAGTCGAGCGCCGCCTGGCTGCAATCCGCGATCCGGCTGTTCACCATGGTGAAGTTCGAGCCCAGGATCTCGATGCCGGCGAAGCTGCTCTGGCCGCTGAAGCGCACGATCACGTGGTCGAGCAGACTGGCGTCGGAGCCGGTACGGAAGCTCAGCCCCCGCCATTGGCCGGGCGTCCCGACGGTCGGCCCGTCATTGGCGCTGTCGCCGCCGTGGTCGTCGTCGTCGATCTCGGTGAACACGACGGGGTTCGCCGCGGTTCCGTTGCAGGTCAGCGTGCCGTCGATGACGAACTGCGTCCCCAGGAGCGTGAACTTCATGATGATGCCGGGACCGAGGGTCAGCGATACGCCGGAGGCGACCGTCGGACTGCCCTGCATCTCGACCACGTCGTTGATGAGGTTGTCGGTGGTCAGACTGAGGTTCGAGAAGAGGATCGACGAGCCGACCTGGATGAGGTCGCGACTCGTGTTGCCGGTGGCGGAATTGCCGGAGAAGCCGACGAGCTGATCGAGCTTCAGATCGTCCACCGCGATGTTGCAGCGATCGAAGGCGCAGCCCGTGACGGTCGGGACCGCCGACGAATTCGCCAACGAGAGACCGTCGGAGGTTCCGTCCTCGATGACCGAGTTGGTCAGCGTGATGTCGGCGTCGGTGAGCGTGATCCCGGCGAAGCCGGACTGCCCCGTGTAGCGCACGCGGACGTTGTCGAGGACGCTGGCGTCGGCTGTGCCGCCGAAGCCGAGCCCGCGCCAGTATCCGGGAACGCCCGACGTCGCGGCGCCGTCCGCGTTGCTGTCGCCGCCGTGACTGTCGTCACGGAAGTCGGTGAAGACGATCTCTCCGGTGCTTCCATCGCAGATCAGGGTGCCATCGACGACGATTCTGGTCGCAGCCGCAGCCATCTTGATGATCGCAGCCTGATCGATCGTCACGTTCGATCCCGCGGCGAAGGTCACCGTCCCCGAGAGGGCGAGCACGCCGTCGATCAGGTTGTCGCCGCCGAAGGAGACGATGCCGCCGAAATTCGACTCGGTGACCGTGATCACGGACCGACCGAAGCAGTTCGCCGAGGTGTTGCCGCTGAAGTTCTCGAGTGCCTTGAAGTGGGCACTGTTGATCGGCTCCCTCACGTCCTCGAAGTGGCAGTCGGTGATGACGGGGAGCGAGGCGTTGCCGTTCAGATCGACGCCGGAGGAGCCGCCGTGGTCGAAGAGGCAGTTGTCGAGCGTGATGTCGGCATCCACGAGGTCGATCGCCGCGAAGTTGGACTGACCGGTGTAGCTCACGACGGTGTGCGCGAGACTGCTCGCGTCGGAGTTCGCGGTGAAGGTGAGCCCCCTCCAGAAGCTCTTGAGCGGCAACGTCGCCGCGCCGTCCTGGTTCGTGTCGCCGCCGCGCAGGTCGTCGCGGATCTCGGTGAAGACCACGGGATTCCCCGCGCTGCCGTTGCAGACGAGGGTCCCGTCGATGTTGATGGCGAGCGCGCCGTTGCCGACCTTGAAGACGACGCCGGCCTCGACGGTGACCGCAGCAGCGGAGGCGATCGTGAGGCTGCCGGTGAGCACGTGGGCGCCTCCCATGACCGAGGAGGCCGGAATCGTGAAGCTGCCGTTGACCGTGCCTCCGACCACGCGAACGACGTCGTAGTTCGAGTTGCCGCTCGCCGTGTTGCCGGTGAAGGTCGCGAGCGACGAGAGGGGGCAGGCGGCGACCGGCGTGTTGCCGTTCAGGAAGCTGCAACCGGTCACGGTGACGGAGCCGACGCCGACGTAATCGATGCCCTCGGAGGAGTAGTCGCGGAACACACAGTCCGTGACGGTCGAACCGGGCGTGGCGTCGAGCCGGATGCCGGCATAACCGGATTGGCCGCAGAAGCGGATCTCGAGGCCGGTCAGGTCGAGGGTGCCGCCGAGCATCACGATGCCGCGCCAGAAGCCCGGGACGCCCACGGTCGGTCCGTCGCCGTTGGTGTCGCCGCCGGCGCTGTCGTCACGGATCTCGGTGAAGATCGCGGGGTTGCCGGCGCTCGCCGGGACGAGGAGCGTGCCCTGCACGTTCATCAGCAGCGCCGCGCCGAACTTGACGATGGCCCCGGGTTGCACGGTGAGCGTCTGGCCGGGGGGCACGGTCAGAGACGAGTTCACGTGATAGACGGTGCCGGCGAGCAGCGGGCCGCCGCCGCCGCCGTCGAAGACGTTGCCGCCGATGCTGACCTGGGCCGGGAGAATCGAACAGAGAAGGCAGAGGGCGAGAACGAGTACGCCGGTGTACGCGCTGCGATGGTGCTTCATGATGGGGGTCCTGAACGTCCGGATCGGGGGAATACGAACGTGGCCAGGATAGGCCGATTCCGCGGCCGATTTGAAGCCTCTTCTTGCCGGAAAATGCGCCGACCTTGCATCCCCGGCAACGACAGCAGCCTGCGCGCGCGGGGATTCAGGAGAGGGCGCGGACGGCGAGGGCGATCGCGAATCCGATCATGGCGCCGACGTGGAAGCGGCGGAGGAAGAGATCGCTCAGGAGGCCCGTGCTCCGGGCGCCGAGGAAGCCGCCGATGGACTGTCCGATCACCAGGGCGAGCGCCGCGGGCCAGACGATGTGACCGGCGAGGAGGAAGACCGGCAGCGCGACGATCGTGTAGCAGAAGACGATCAGCACCTTGGCGGCGTGGACCTCCGCCATCCGTGACCAACGGCCGATGATGAGGGCCGAGGCCAG
>JBFIHP010000006.1:0-18491 GCA_041601735.1 Planctomycetota bacterium
ATCTGGCCGCGGCGAGCAGGGCCGCGGCGAGCCGCGACGGGCGGGCCCTCCTCACCGACCTCGGCCTGGCGAGCCTCGACGACGTCGCCGGCTTCGAAGGTGGCGAGGTCGTCGTCGTGGGCGGTCGCCGCATCGTGCGCCGGATCGAGACCGATCGCGGTCCGGTCTTCCTCAAACAGTCCTACCGCGGCGGCGCCTCCCTGATCGGCGATCTCCTGCGCGGCCGCGGTCGCCGTTCGTCGTCGCGCGTCGAGGCCGAGAACAACCTCCTCCTCGACGAGGTCGGCGTCGGGCACGCCGAGATCCTCGCCTGGGGCGAGAAGATGTCGGGGCTGCGCGAGCGCTTCTCCTTCATCCTCGCGCGCGCGGCTCCGGGTCGTGATCTCCTGGACCTGCTTCTCGACGATCCGCCGCCCGCGCGGCTCGACGACCTCGGTCTCGCGGTCGCTGCCCTCGTCCTCCGACTGGCGCAGGCCCGGCTCCTCTTCGAGGACTTCGTGCCGCGTCACCTCTTCGTCGCCGACGACGGGAGCGGTCTCGACCTCGCGCTGATCGATCTGCACCGTCTTCGTCGCGCCGCCCCCGCAGCCGCGGCCGCCGCCATGCTGAATCGCCTCGACGCCGAGCTGCCGCGCGCGCTGGTCTCGAGCGGGCGTCGCCTGCGCTTCCGCCGGAGGGTCGAGGCCGAACTCGGCCGGTCCCTCGCCGCCGAACTCGCCCGGAGTCGGCGCGCGCTCGCCGGCAAGCGTCGCTACCGGCGCCGGCGCATGGAACGACCCGGGGCGGGACCGGCGGACTGGTGCGCGGTGGACGGACCGATCCTCGCGCGGGGCGAGGGCGCGCGACTCGTTCGCGAGCTCGGGATCGACCGCGCCATCGACGCGGCCGGCCTGGAGCGTGCGGCGGCCATGGCCGCGGGGAGCGGGCTCGAGCTCCTGGCGCTGACCTACGAGGACCTGCGCGAGGTCCATCACGGCCACCAGTATCTCGCGGGCCACCTCGCCATGCCCGAGCCCCTGGCCCGGCGGATCGACCGCAGCGCGGGGGCCTTCTACCTCCGCCGCCGAGCCGAGGGCCGAAGCCTCGCCGCCGCGCTCCGCGACGGCTGCGACCCTGGGGCGCTCGGCGCCGCGCTCTCGAGCCTCCTGGCGCCCCTTCTGGAAGGCGGCTTCCTGCCGCGTGGAGCGCTGCTCGCGCCGATCCGATCCGAGGGAAGCGGCCCCCTGATCTTCGCTCCCCTTCCGACCCGCCGGGGAGCTCCGGGGCTCGCCGACCTGCGGGCGCTGATCCGGACCGAGCTCGAAGGCGCGGGCCTGCCGTCCGCTCCGGTGGAGGCCCTCCTCGGCCGAATCGAGCCGGTTCGCCGCGGCCTTCTCGGACTCCGCGCTCCGATGACCGGAAGTGACTGAAAATGAGGGGCTTCGGTGAAGCTCGCCCGCCGATTTCGTAACCTTCGACCGCTTCCATGGCCGAAGACCAAGAGAACATGAGCAAGGAAAACAGCGAAGCCAGCACCACGGATGCCGCGTCGATCGGGCGGGGCGCCGTCTTCCTCACCTTCACCAAGCTCTGGTTCATGGTGAGCGGCTACGTCATCTACTTCGGGTTGCCCCGCCTCATGGGCGAGGGAGAGGCCGGCAAGGCCCTCTTCGGCAAGTACATGGTCGCCATCGGCCTGGCCTCGATCGCCAATGCCCTGGCGGTGCAGGGCACGACCCAGGCGGTCTCTCGATTCGTCGGTCGCGGCTCGGCCGGCGGCGTGCGCGCGGCGGCCCTGAAGCTGCAGGCGATGCTGGGCGGCGGCGCCTTCCTGATCCTGTTCACGGCCGCGCCCTACCTGGCCGACTTCTACGAGGACCCCTCGCTCACCCTGCCGCTGCGCTGCTCGGCCTTCATCACGCTGTTCTACTCCTTCTACGGGATCTACCTCGGCTGGCTGAACGGCAGCCGGATGTTCGCGCGGCAGGCCCTGGTCGACTTCTCCTTCTCGACCCTCAAGGTCGTCGGCACCCTGGGCGGCGCCTACTTCCTGAAGAACGCTCTCGACCCCGTCGCCGGCCCGATCGCGGGCTGGGCGGTCGCCGCCTTCCTCGTGCTCGTCATGGGGCGTGTCCTCTCGGGACCCGCCCGCGGCGAGGGCGAGGTCGGCGTCCGTGAGCTCTTCAACTTCCAGCTCTTCACCATGCTGGTGGCCGGGGCGGCAACGGGCATCGCCAAGGCCGACGTCCAGGTCGCCAAGATCGGCCTCGCGCGCTTCCTCGATCTGCCCAACGAGGCGGTCGATGCCGCCATCGGCGAGTACAGCGCCGGTCAGGTCTTCGCGACGATCCCCTATCAGGCCGTCTTCGCGATCACCTTCATCCTCTTCCCGCTCGTGTCGGCGGCCTCGGGTCGCGACCTCGAGAAGATGCGCGGCTACGTCAAGCAGACGACGCGCTACGCGGCGATGATCGCCGGCGTGGTCTGCGCGCTCTTCCTGGCCTGCCCCGAGCGCTCGATCACGATCCTCTACAAGCCGGAGTACGCCGAGGGCGCGCCGATCCTGCGCTTCCTCGCCGGCGGTTACTTCTGCTACTCGATCTTCTTCATCCTCATCTCGATCATCACCGCGAGCGGCCGTCCCGGCGTGAGCTTCGGCCTCGTCCTGGCGACGCTCCTGCTGCAGGTCACCATCGGCTTCCCGCTGGTCGCCGCGATGGGCGCCCCGGGCGCGGCGCTCGGCACCCTCATCGCGATGGGCTGTGCACTCCTCATGGCCCAGGCCTACGTGCGACGGACCTTCGGCCAGGGACTCGACTTCGGCATGCTGGCGCGGGTCGTGGGCTCCGGCGCCCTCATCGGACTGGCGGCGCACGCGCTGCTCGCGCAGCAGACCCTCTGGGGCGGCGCGGGCCTGTTCGCGAGCGTCGGCGGCACCGGCATCGGCGCCAAGCTGGTCACCGTCGTCGGCTTCAGCGTCTGCGGCGTGGCCTACCTGGTCCTGCTCGGCATCGGCGGCGTGATCGACGCCGAGGATCGCGCGCGGTTCGGCAAGGTCCTGAAGCGCGGCCGATGATCGACGGACGGCTCATCACCGTCGCCGTTCCGGCCCACGACGAGGAGCGCCTCATCGCCCGCGCCCTGGCCGGCATCCCGGCCTCGGTCGATCACATCATCGTCGTGGACGATGCCTCGAGCGATCGGACCGCGGAGATCGTCGCGTCCCTCGCCGACCCTCGGATCCGGCTCATCCGTCGCGAGCGGAACGGCGGCGTCGGCGCCGCGATCGTCACCGCCTATCGCGCCTTTCTGGACGGCGAGGACGAGATCTGCGTCGTGATGGCCGGCGATGCCCAGATGGACCCGGCCGATCTCGATCGTCTCGTGCGACCGGTGGCGGAAGGGCGCGCCGACTACGCCAAGGGCAACCGGCTCGGCAGCCGTGACGTGCGCGAGGTGATGCCGAGGGACCGTTTCGTCGGCAACGTCCTGTTCACCATGCTGACGAAGATCGCGAGCGGCTACTGGCATGTGGTGGACTCGCAGTGCGGCTACACGGCGATCTCGCGGGAGACCCTGGCGAAGATCGACCTCGATGCCGTCTACGAACGCTACGGCATGCCGAACGACCTCCTGATCAAGCTCAACGTCGCGCGCGCCCGCGTCTGTGACGTGGAGGTGCGGCCGATCTACGGCGAGGAGGTCTCCGGCATCAGGCCCTGGACGACGATCCCGCGCATCAGCCTGCTGCTCCTGCGCGGATTCTGGTGGCGCATGTGGCGACGCCACGTGCTGATCGACTTCCATCCTCTCGCCCTGCTCTACGCCGCCGGCTCCCTCATGGTCCTTCTGGGCGTGGTCGGGGCGATGTGGGTGGCGAGCCTGCGACTCTTCACGGACCGCCTCCTGACGGGACCGACGCTGCTGTTCATCGCGCTTCTGCTCGTCGTGGGGGTCGTCGCCGTGCTCTTCGCCATGACCTTCGACATGCTGCACAACGCCGACCTCAAGGTAAGGGCTTGAGGCATGGAGGTCGTCGTCCCGACCTCGTCCTTCCCTCGCGATGCCGATGACTGGCGCGGGCGCTTCGTCCTCGATCTGTCCCGTGCTCTCGCGCGGCGTGGACATCAGATCGTCCATGTCGTTCCCGATCCGGAGGGTCGCGAGGACCGCGTGGCGCTCGAGCCGGGCATCGATGTCCGCCGGGTCTCGTTCGGACCGCGCATCGCGCGCGGCCTGGTGATGGGGCAGGGGATCGGCGCCAACATCAAGGCGGCGCCCTGGCGCCTCCTCGGTCTGCCGGGGCTCGTCCGGGCGCTCGGCCGGGGGATCGAGGCCGAGCTCGAGATGCTGTCCGATGCCCGCGTCCTGAGCCACTGGCTGTTCCCCGCCGGGCTCGCGGCGTCGCGCCTGGCACGGCGGCGGGCCTTTCGCCACGTCACCGTCGTCCACGGCGGCGCGCTCCAGAACCTCCTGGCCTGGCCCGGCGGCGGCCGGTTTCTTCACGACTGGGCCGATGGCTGCGACGCGGCCCTCTACGTGAGCGAAGATCTGCGGCGTCGCGCTCGGGCCCGCCTGAAGGAGCGGGCTCCCGCGGACGAGGTCTCACCGATGGGCGTGGCGCCGGAACGATTCGGGCCTCGCCTTCCGCGCGCGGAGGCGCGTGAGCTGCTGGGAATCGACCCGGATTGCCGTCTCGTCGTCGGTCTCGGCCGGTTGATCCCCCTGAAGGGCTTCGACCTCCTCGTGGAAGCCGCGGCCGGGATTCCCGACCTGAGGCTGGTCATCGCCGGCGAGGGGCCGGAAGAGGCGCGTCTCGTTCGTCGAGCGCTAGCGCTGGGGGTCGAACTCGAGCTGCCCGGCGCGCTCGCCCCCGCCGCGATCGGTCCGCTCCTCGACGCCGCCGATCGTCTCGTCGTGCCCAGTCGATTGGGTCGGGGAGGGCGCTCGGAGGGATGCCCGGTCGCGGCACTCGAGGCTCTCTCCCGCGGGCTCGGCGTCCTGGCCACGCGGAGCGGCGGGCTTCCCGAGCTGTTGGCGGGGCGAGCCGACTGTGCCCTCTTTCCGGTGGACGACCGAGCGGAACTCGCCCGTCTCCTCCGCTCGCTGCGACCGAGAGAGGATGAAGATCCTGCGGCAATCGAGCAGGGTGTTCACCTGGGAGCCCCCTGGGACTACACTCGAATCTCGGGGGTCGTCGAGAGCTTGCTCTTGGAGCAAGGAGGAAGGGTTTGAGGCGAACGATCGGAGCCCTGGTCGCCGGATTCGGCGCCAGTCTCGTGATTCTCCTCGTCGAGGTCGCGCGACTGAATCGGGCGGAGGTCCAGGACGCTGTCGTGGACTTCGCGCTCGTTCGCACCATCATCGTCGACCTCGCCCCCGATCACCTGCTCCTCGCGCTCTTCGCCGCGGCCTTCGTCCTGGCGCTGTCCTCGGCGCGGAGCCTTCTCGGCGAGACCTCCAAGATCACCCTCCTTCTACCCGCCGCGGCCTCCATGCCCGTCTTCGTCTGGGTCGCCTTCGAACTGGCGCGCGGGTCCGGCGTCGTGCGCGCGGGTCTCGGCGCCGTCGTGATCATGGCGGTCCCCCTGATCGCCGGCGGCGCCACCGCGCTCCTGGCCTTCATCGTCTCCTGGACCCGTCGGCTTGGCCCCTGGCCCGCAGCTCTGTTGCTGGCCGCGGTGATCGTCGCGGTCGGCATCGTCAACCGGACCTGGCACGTCGGCCGCTACCAGCCGGTGCACGAGACCCTCCAGCTCTTCGAGCTCTTCGCGGTGGCGGCCGTGGTCCATGTCCTCATTCACCGTCGATCCGAGGTCCGACCGACCCTCAAGGCCCTGGCCGGACTCCTCATCGGCCTCGGACTCGCGCTGCAGGGCCTGGCGCTCTGGCCGATGGGAGAGCCGCCGCCGGAGGAGCTTCGGTCGCTCTACGGTCGCCACGGCTTCCACTCCGCCGCACTGCTTCGCTGGCGCGCCAGGCTCGACCCCCTCGAGATCGACGACGGCGGCATCGACGAGACCCTGGTCGAGAGAATCGAGGCCTGGAACCGAAAGGCCAGGGCCTTCGAAGCGCGCCTCGACGAGCTCGTCCCCGACCGGCGCTCCTTCAACCTCCTGCTGGTGTCGATCGACACCCTGCGGCCCGATCGGCTCGGCAGCTTCGGGGCCAGGCGGACGCGGACGCCGGAGATCGACGAATTCGCCGCCTCGTCCGCCGTCTTCGAGAACGCCTACGCCCAGTATCCCTCGACCGCGCTCTCGACCGAGTCGCTCTTCCACGGCCGTTACCCGCGGGCCACCGGGATCTACCGCAAGAACAAGGGCGAGCTGTCTCCAGAGGACCTCCGGGTCCATCGCCTCTCCGAGATCGCCCTCGCCAACGGGATGCGGACCGCGGCCGCGATCGCCTTCACCGCCGAGTGGATGCAGAGCCCGCTCTTCTCGCGTTCGCTCGAGAGCTTCGAGCTGATCAACCCGGATCGCGCCGGAGCGCCGCGTCTGGACGGCGAGTACTTCGCCGATTCGGCGATGGCCGCGATGACCAAGCTCCAATCCGAGCGATTCTTCCTCTGGTTCCACCTCTTCGACCCCCATCACCCCTACGAGTTCAGGCCGGGATACGCGACCTCGGAGGACGCCCTGGGTCGCTACGACGGCGAGGTTCGCTATGCCGACGAGCAGCTCGGTCGCGTCTTCGACTTCATGAAGCTGAAGGGACTCTGGGACAACACCGTGATCATCCTGACCTCGGATCACGGCGAGGCCTTCGGCGAGAAGGGACTCCGCTACCACGGCTCGAGCCTCCAGGAGGCGCAGATCAAGGTGCCCCTCATCGTCCGCGTCCCCGGTCTCCCGGCCGTGCGCGTGCCGGAGATCGTGGAGAACGTCGATCTCTACCAGACGATCGCGACCCTGCTCGCGCTCGATGGAGCATCGGCCAACCAGGGCAGCGACCTCAGCCCCCTCATCGTGGCTCACGACGAATTCGCCGCCGACTTCCCCAGCTTCGCCTACGCCGAGCTGCCCGACGACATCCAGGAACTCTCGGTGGCGAGCACCAGGACCGCGAGCTATCGCGAAGGACGGTGGAAGCTCATCCGCCAGCTCAGCCTGGACTACAGCGAGCTCTACGACGTCGTCAGCGACCCGACCGAGTTGCGCGATCTCGCCCGGCAGGAGACGGCACAGAGACTACGTCTCGAACGCCGGCTGCGCACGATGCAACGACTCACCGACCAGTTCGGTCGCAGTCTGAGCAGCGACGAGATCAGGCGGCGCAAGATCGAGACCGGGCGCAGCCGTCTGCGCGAGGACGACCCCTACAAGGTCTTCGCCGGCCTCAGCTTCGTCGAGGAGAATGACCTCTTCGAATTGCGCGGACTGGTCGCCAACATCGCGCTCGACGACGGGCAATTCCCGGAGCTCAGGAGCCGGGCGCTGCGCCAGATCGCCGACTGGGGCGTCGAGGGCTGGCGCGGTCAGGCCATCGACTGGCTCGGCGATCCGAATCCGGTCTTCCGCTGGGTGGCGGCCGGGCTCCTGATCGACGACGGCCTCGTCGCCGCGGCGGGCGTCTCGGGATTGAGTCCGGACCAGGCCGCGAGCATTCTCGAGACCGTGAAGACCCGGCAGGAGCGGCCGCCGCTTCCGGTCATGCAGGCCGCCATGCGGCTGGTGATGGCCCGGGTCGCGGCTACGCCCGCGCCGGTTGGCGCTCTCGAGATCGTGCGGGCGGCACTGGACGACCCCTTGACCGACGTCGATCTTCGCCGTGTGCTCGTCCGGGCATCGGCCCATCTCCTCGAGGACCCGCTCGTCCATTCCGATCTCTTCACCGAGACCGACGAGCGTCACGGTCTCCTCGAGGTGCTCTGGTCTTCCGGTCGGCGCGACCTCTGGCTCGAGTACGCGCGCCGGCTCCTGCCCGATCGCTACCTGCCGGCCTCGATCAAGGAGCGCCTGCTGGACCTGGTCCTGAGCGAATTTCCTGACGAGGTCATCGAGGAGTTCGGGGTCCCGCTGCTCGCGCGCTGGGATCCGAGCTTTCACGAGGCGGTGACCCGTCGGCTCTCCGAGAAGCTCGGCGCGCCCCGCGTGCGCGTCCTGCAGCGCTGCCACGGACGGATCGCGGACGGACGCGATCTTCTGGCCTCGGGGAATCACGCTGCCGCCGTCGATGCCTTCGCGGCGGCTTCGGCCCTGGCTCCCGGGACCCAGGCGGTCCTGGCCACCGATCTCGATCGCCTGCGCAGCCTGATCGCGCTCGATCGCTGGGCCGATGCCGAGGCCCTGCGGGGCGGCCTCCTGGCCCGTGCGGAGACCTCCGGTTCAGCGTCGATGATCCGTCGAGCGCGGGCGCTCGACGGCTATCTGAGCCGTCAGGGCGGCCTGGAGAGCGAATCCGGCCTGCGTGTTCTCGAGGCCGAGCCGGCGCGGGAGGATCGTCGCTTCGTCGCTACCGGAGGCGCTCTCCACCTCGACGTGGTGCTCGCGAACGAACACGATCGGCCCCTGCTGGGAGGACCCTGGAAGCACGGCGGCCGGCTGCGCGTCCTCTGGTCGCGGCCCGGCAAGGAGGAGATCGACTACGGGAGCGAGTACACCCTCGACCGGGATCTGCTGCCCGGCGAGACGCGACGCATCAGGATGCCGGTGATCGCTCCGGCCGAGCCCGGCGCCTGGCAGGGTCGGGTGATCGTCAACGAGCACGAGGGCAACCGCTTTCACGTCGTCGAGGACGAGGAGGCGGAGTTCGCGGTCAGCGTCATCCGGCCGCACCTCGGCGCGCCCGGCGGACGCTGGAATCCCGTGGAGATCCTGAAGGATTTCAGCTTCGACCCCTCGCTCGAGGGATTCATGGCGGGTCCCGACGACGGCTCGCTCCTGCTGGTCGCGGAGAGCTACGAGGGCGCCTTCCGCAGCCCGCCGGTCGGATTCAGCGGCGGCTCACGGCGCCTGTCGCTGCGCGGGCGCTGGTACTCCGGAATCGACCAGGCGAACCTGGTCCGGGTCGAACTCGTCCCCTTGCCGGGCTTCGATCCGGTTCCGCCCAGCTTCGCGGAGCTCGCCTGGGACGGCCGCGACTTCGACCTCGCGCTCGACCTGCCCGCCGCGGTGGGCCTCTATCAGGTCGAGGTTCGCATCGGCTATCGCCAGGGCGTCCTGGCCTTGGACTCGGTCGAGCTGCGCTGAGCCGTCTCCCCGATCAACCCTCGAAGAAGACGCGACCTTCGCGAGCCCGCTGCACCAGGAAGTCGCCGATCTCGGGGCGCATGAAGGTGAGCGGCGGACGCTCGCCCCGCGCCAGCATCGCCCGCACCTCGGTCCCGGAGATCTGCTCCCAGGCGTCGTCGTGCGGGCAGGTGTGTTCGGTGACGATGGCCTCGCAGACCGAACACCAGCAGGGACCGTGCAGGCGCATCGGAGTGATGCCGAGCTCGTCGCCGAACTCGTCGAAGATCCGGTGCGCGGCATACTTGTCGTAGTAGCCGCCGACTCCCGCGTGATCACGGCCGACGATGAAGTGGGTGCAGCCGAAGTTCTTGCGGATGATCGCGTGGAAGACCGCTTCCTTCGGACCGGCGTAGCGCATGGCGGTGGTGAGACCCGCCATCATCACGTTGTCCTTGACGAAGTAGCGGTCGATGAGGATCTCGTAGCCGTCGAGGATGACCTCGGGCTGCATGTCGCCCTTCTTCTTCCAGCCGATGAGCGGATGGATGAGCAGACCGTCGGCATGCTCCAGGGCGATCTTCTGCAGGTGCTCGTGGGCCCGGTGGCCGAGGTTTCTGGTCTGGAATCCGACGATGCGCTTCCAGCCGCGGTCGGCGATGCGAGCCCGGACCGCGCGAGGCGAGAGGTCGTACTCCTGGGGGATCAGGCTGGTCGAGTGATCGATCAGCTCGATCCTGCCGGCGACGCAGACCTCGCCCCAGCCCATCATGAGAGCCACGCCGGGGTGCTCGCGCTCGAGGGTCCCGAAGACGCTCTGCGCGAACTTCTCCTTGTCGAGCGTGAAGATCTCCTCGATCTCCATGATCGCCGAGACCTGATCCTCGGTCGAGTTCCACAGGGCCGCGGCGGCGCCCGGCTTCAGTCCCTCGACCTCGGCGCGGGTGGCGTGGAAGACGATCGGCACGGTCCAGGGCGTCCCGTCCGTCATGTGCATCGTGTCGAGGACAGAGTCGACCTCGGCGCTGCCCATGAAACCCTCGAGGGGCGAGAAGGTGCCGTTGGCGATCTTCTCGATCTCGAGCACGAGGTTGCGATCCGCGGTCAGCCGCGGGAGGGTCGCCGCGCGCGCGCGGAGTTCATCGCGCGCCTCGGGGGCGCACTCGCGGCAGATCAGGCTGCCGCCGAGGGGCGTGTTCATCTCTTTACCTTGGTGTCGGAAATCTTGCGGCTGTCGCGGATGCGCGGGTAGACCTTCTCCCGCGACTCGCCCAGGTCGGCGAGGTTGTCGTTGTCGTTCCAGGGGCGCCCGTCGAGGTTGCAGACGCCGATCGCATAGCCGTCGGCGGCCATCTGCTCGAAGACCTCGGAGAGGAAGGTCATCTTCTGCTCGTGGCGAACGAGCCGGCCGAGTTCGAACCAGAGCCGCCGCGCGCCGCGCCGGCTCACCTTGGCCAGGCCGATGAACTCGCCGTCGGCCTCGTCGTCGGGGATGTCCTTCGAGCAGCGCTTCACCTTGCCCCGGGAGAGCTTGACCTTCTCGTCCTCGGCGTCGTAGTCGCCGTCGCGGTTGTCGACGGCGAGGACGACGTCTCCGTCCATGGCGATGAGGTCCTCGAGGATGCTCGGATCGTAGATGATGTCGCCGTAGCAGATGATGAGGTTGACGTCGCGCTTCTGGGCCAGCCAGAGCGACACGGCCATGTTGGTCGTCTGGTACCAGGGGTTGTAGACGAAGTTGCCGCGGAAGACCTCCTCGTTCATGTAGGCCTCGATCTGACGGGTGTTGTGGCCCGTCACGATCGTGACCTTCTCGGTCTGGATGCCGGCGAGGAGGAGGTTCTCCATCAGGTGATTGATGATCGTCGTGCCGCCGACGTCGAGCATGCACTTGTGCTTGTTCTTGGTCAGCGAGCCGAAGCCGGTCGAGGGGCCGGCGGCCAGGATGACCGCCTCGTAGTCGCGGCTCAGGCTCTCCTCGACCGTGCGCGCGACCCGCGACATGGTGGCGATGCACTCCTCCGGGTAGTCGCCGATCGCGGTCTCCTCGGAGAGCATGAGCACGTTGGCTCCGTCGAGCACGGCGTTGGCGATGTCCGAGACCTCGGCCATGAAGGGGAGGGGCTTGGTGAGCATGCTGGTGAGGAACTGGGAGGCGATGATCACCGGCACGCCGATCTCGGTGGCCTTGCGCAGGACCATCTTCTGGGTGAGCGGGACATGCTCCTTGCCGATCTCCGCCTCGAGATCGCCGCGATCGATCATGATCATCGCCGCGCCCTTCAGGATCTTGTCCACCTGGCGGACCGCTTCGGCGGTCTCGACCTTGGCGACGACCTTGATGTTCGTGCTGACGAGCTGCGACTGGATGCGGCGAACGTGCTCGATGCTGCGTACGAAGGAGAGCCCGACGTAGTCGATCTCGGCCTCGATCGCGATGTTCAGCAGATCGATGTCGCGCTCGAAGTCGAAGGGGATCTCGCCGTGGATGCCCTTGATGTTGATGCCCTTGCGGGTCGCGAGGTAACCGCCGACCCTCACCAGGGTATGGATGTCCTCGCCCTCGATTCCGGTGACCTCGAGCTTGATGCTCCCGTCGGCGGCCGAGATCTCGTCGCCCTTCTTCAGGCTCTTGTAGAGCGGTCGGTAGGTGAGGTTGTCGGGCTTGATCACGAACTTCGACCCGCCCTCGAGGAGGATCGGCTCGATGATGTTGTCGGTGCGGATCTTGTTGCCCGGCAGATCGAGCAGGATCTCGACGCCCTTGGGGAGATCGTTCTTCAGGCGCGTGATCATGGCCCGGACGTCGTCGAGGCTGCCGTGGGCGCCGTTGACGCGCGCGATGTTCATGCCCGCGGCGTGGAAGCGATCGAGCCAGTCCTTCTCGACCGTCTTCGGGCCGATGGTGCAGATGAAACGGGTCTTCATGATCGACCGGTCCTTTCGAACGGGGTGGCTTCGCGGCAAGTGCGCTTTATGTTAGCAAGCCCTGCGAAGTTCAAGTATATCTCCGCGGGTCCGCTCGACCGCGACTGGCATTTGATGCAGTTCGGCGGTCATTCACTCGGCAAGGGATTCGAGACCAGTTCAGACATGCGATCCGGCCATTCAGCGAGCGACGACGGGTCCTGTTCGGTCAGTCAGCCGGGTTTCCTGCGCCTCCGCTGGCCGGCCATCATGGCCGCCGCGGCCTTCCTGTCCATGCCTCTGGATCGCTTCGCGGTCGATCTGATCAATCCCGACGTCGCGCGACCGACCCTCGACGCGATCGCCTTCTGGGTGGCCGAATGGTCCACGAGGCTGGAGTTGCTGCTCGTCTTCAGCGGCCTCCTCGTGACCGCGCTCGTCCCTCGATTCCAGGCGGCGGTCCGCTACTTCCTGATCGGAAGCCTCGGCTGGATCCTGAACGAGATCGTGGTCGGAGTGCTGAAACGCGCCGTCGGCCGCCCCCGTCCGGTGCACCCCGAGGCCGCGCTCGAGTTTCTCCGTCCGCTCTACGAGCGCCCGGATCTCAAGAGCTTCCCATCGGGGCACGCGGCCACGGCCGTCGTCTTCGCGGTCTTCATCTGGCTCGTCTGTCGCAACCGCTGGCTGCGCCTCGCCGCCGTCGTCTCGGCCCTGGTGATCATGGCGGATCGACTCTACCTGGGAGCCCACTATCTCTCGGACGTCCTCTTCGGCGGCGCCGTCGGCTGGGCGAGTCTCATCCTGGCCCATCGCCTCGTGTCCCTCTACCACGTGGCTCTTCGCAGGACGCGGCTCCCCGCGCGTCAGGTCGTCGTCGCCGTTCTGGCCTGGCTCGTCGTGGCGGGCTGGCTCCTCAAGGCACCGCGCGAGCTCCGCGACGCGCTGACCGGCGCCGAGCTGGAGGCCTGGTCCTTGCCCCCGGCGACTCTCCTGGCCGTCCTGGTCGAACCCTTCCTGGGCCCGGGTTTCCGGATCGCCGCCCAGCCCGACCTCAAGCTCTTCGCCTTCAGGTCACTCGCCTGGATCGCGCTCGTCACGGTCCTCGTCCTGTTCGCCTTCCGCCGTAGGGCCCTGCCCTGGTTGGCCTCGGCCGCCGTGTTCATGGCACTCTGGGGCGGTGTCGCGCTGGCGGGTCTGCCGGGCGATCGACGCGCGCCCCTGCCCGAGTCGGCCGCCGACGTCCTGGCGGTCGATCTGCAGAGTCACATCGGAGATCCCGTCGACGGCGGCATGACGCTCGAGGACGGTCTCGAGCGCTTCCGACGTCTCGGTTTCGACCTGGTCGTGCCGACCTGGCACAACGCCTGGTCTCAGGGGCGGCTGCTCGTCGAGGACGGGAGCCGGCCGGTCGCTGTCTGGGGCTGCGAATGGAGCGACGGGCACCCCTGGGAGAACCCCCTGCATCTGCTCATCTTCAATCGCCGGCCCGCGCCGGCGGAGCCCGGAGCGATCAAGGACTGGCGGGAGTTGATCCGGGCGGTCCAGGCCGAGGGCGGTGTCGTCCTCGCGAGTCATTTCTGGCGCGGGGATGCCGATCGGATGCCCCGGGCCGAGGACCTGATCGAGGCCGGGATCGACGGTTTCGAGGTGGGCGGCCGCAATCAGGAGCTGCGCTCGGAACCCCGCGCGCGTCTGGACCGGATCCGCTCGCTCTGTCGGAGCCGGTCCCTGGTCGCCACGGCCAGCAGCGACTTCCACGGCACCCGCAGCGGCAACTACGCCTGGAACATGGTGGCGGCCGGTTCCGGCAGACCCGAGGACCGCCTCTGGCGGGCGCTGACCTCCGAGCGGGGCGCGATCATCCCGATCGTCGTGGAGAGCCCTCTGGCCCGGGACCTCGGCTTCTTCCAGCCGCCGGCCGCGGCGCTGAGCTACTTCCGGGAGCTCGGGATGAGGGGGAGGGCGTCCTGGCTCTTCTGGCTCGCCGCCGCGGCGGCCCTGCTCCAGTTCGGCCCGCGGCTTCGCCGCGGGGGAGCGGCTGCGCTCAACCGACCTCGGTGAAGACCGAGATCACCGACTTGGTGTCCTTCGAGTTGATGATGCGCTTGCGCGTCTCCTCGTCCTTCAGCTTGTGAGTGATGCGCTGGAGGAGGCCGAGGTACTCGCCGTGAGCGTCTTCCGGAGCCGCGATCATGACGACGATGTGAACGGGCTTGCCGTCCATCGCGTCGAAGGGGATGCCGGCCTTGCTGACGCCGATCACGGCGCAGAACTTCTTCACCTGAGCGATCTTGGCGTGGGGGATCGCGACGCCGTAACCGATGCCGGTCGAGAGGATCTTCTCGCGGTCCTTGATGGCCCGGCGGAGCTTCTCCTTGCTCGTGACCTCCTTGCGCCGGGACAGGGCCTCGATCAACTGCTCGAGGGCCTCGAGTTTGTCCTTGGTCTCGAGTCGGATGACTCCGCGCGTATTGATCAGTTCGCCCAGATCCATGAGCACCTCCAGAACCGGCGACGAAGGGCCGCGCTCGGCACCTTACGGCAATCGGCGGCGAATTCAACAGCCCCCGCCGGGGGCTCCCGAGCTCCGGTCCGAGGAGGCCTCGGAGGCGGCGGAACTGTGCCTTCCGGGCGGGCGGGACTCGTTGTTGATGGGCGGGGCTTCGGCTAACATGCCGCGACGTCACACCGAGGAGTCGTGAGCATGGGCGAGATCGAACAGGCCAGGGTCGTCATCATCGGTTCCGGACCCGCGGGCTGGACCGCGGCCCTGTATGCCGCGCGGGCCAACCTCGAGCCGATCGTCTTCGAGGGGCTGCAGCCCGGCGGTCAGCTGATGATCACCACCGAGGTCGAGAACTACCCGGGCTTCCCCGAGGGCGTCCAGGGTCCGGAGCTGATGAAGCTCTTCAAGGACCAGGCGGCCCGCTTCGGGACCCGCATCCGATCCGAGATGGTGAACAAGGTCGATTTCTCGAAGCGGCCCTTCCGGGTCGAAGCCGACGGCGGCGCGGTCCTGGCCGACGCGGTGATCATCTCGACCGGAGCCACCGCCAAGTACCTCGATCTTCCCGGCGAGAAGGACTTCTACAACAAGGGCATCTCCGCCTGCGCGACCTGCGACGGCTTCTTCTTCCGCGGCAAGGAGGTGGTCGTCATCGGCGGCGGCGATTCGGCGGTGGAGGAGGCCAACTTCCTCACCCGTTTCTGCACCAAGGTGTCGATGATCCACCGCCGCGACGAACTCCGCGCCAGCAAGATCATGGCGCAGAGGGCGCTCGACAACGAGAAGATCGACATCCGCTGGAACAGCGTCGTCACCGGCTACCACGGCGATGAGAACGGCATGATTCGGGCCGTCACGCTCGAGAACACCGAGACCGGTGAGGCCGAGGAGTTCCCCTGCCAGGGTGTCTTCATGGGCATCGGTCACAAGCCCAACACCGAGATCTTCGAGGGATTGCTCGAGATGGACGAGGCGGGCTATCTGATCACCAAGCCCGACTGCACCTACACGAGCGTGGAGGGCGTCTTCGCCTGCGGCGACGTCCAGGACACGGTCTATCGCCAGGCGATCACCGCGGCCGGTTCGGGCTGCATGGCCGCCATCGACGTCGAACGTTGGCTCGAGGCCCAGGGCCACTGATCATCTCCTGAGTGCGAGATTCCGTCCATGAGCAAAGGCGGGTCCTGGTTCGATCGCTTGCTGGCCGCTTCGCTGCCGCTCGTACCGCGCTTCATCGTCAGGCGCGTGGCGCAGCGCTATGTGGCCGGGGACACCATGGAGGACGCCCTCGCCCGCGTCCGCGAGATCATGGCTCGCGGCGCCTGCGCCACCCTCGACGTCCTCGGTGAGGAGATCGAGGACATCCGAGAGGGCGAAAAGGCGCGCGACGCCTATCTCGAGGTCCTCGACCTCATCGCCCGCGACCAGCTCGACACCAACATCTCCATCAAGCTGACCGCCTTCGGCCTGAAGATCGATCCCGAGGTGACCTACAACCGGGTCCGCGAGGTGGTGACGCGGGCCAGGGAGCTCGGCAACTTCGTGCGCATCGACATGGAGGACTCCGAGGTCACCAGCGCCACGATCGCCGTGTTTCGGCGGCTGCGCGAAGAAGGCCTCGACAACGTCGGCATCGTGCTCCAGGCCTACCTGAAGCGGACGATGGCCGACGTCGAGTCCCTGGCCGACATCCGGGCGCACTACCGCCTTTGCAAGGGCATCTACGTCGAGCCGGAGAAGATCGCCTACAAGGGCTATGACGAGATCAACGCCAACTTCCTCGTCGTGCTCGATCGCATGTTCGAGCTGGGGAGCTACGTCGGGATCGCCACGCACGATCACAACATCGTCGCCGGGGCCGAGGCGATCATCGCGAAGCGCGAGCTCGGTCGTGATGCCTACGAGTTCCAGATGCTGCTCGGCGTCGATGATGCTCTCGGTCGCCGCCTCATCGAGGCGGGCCACAAGCTGCGCATCTACGTCCCCTTCGGCGATCAGTGGTATGCCTACTGCATCCGACGTCTGAAGGAGAACCCGAAGATCGGGCGCTACGTCCTCCTGGGCATGTTCAAGCGCGGCTGACCCGCCCCGCGCCGAGAGCGCGCACCGGCCCCCGAGAGGAGCGCCGGCCCGACAGGCCGGCTTTCGGCGCTCGCGGCGCCAAGAAAGCCGCTCTGTCAGAGCGGCGCTCCTGGAAGCGCTCCTTCGAGTCCGCCCGAACCGAAGCCCGCGACGTGAGAGGGACCGATGGCCTTCGAACTCCCTACGGTCAAAATGGGCAAGGAGGGGATCGAACCCTCACGCTCCTTCGGAGCTCGGGATTTTAAGTCCCGTGCGTCTGCCAGTTCCGCCACTTGCCCGGCGCTCATCCTTGACCTCCGGACGGCGAGCGTCAAGGGCGACCAGGCGGTCAACGGGCTCCCCGAGAGGAGAGGGGGCTGCTAAGATCGGGCGTTCACGTTCTCGTTCACGAGCGGATCATGCCAGTCGGCCGGAATCTCGTCGCCCTCGTCCTCCTCGCTCTGGGCCTCGCCAGGCTCGGCCCCGGTCAGAGCGTCGAGACGATCGTCGTCCAGGCCCTGCGCGATGGCGACGGCCTGCGCGGCGCCGCGGTCATGACCACCATGATCGACTCCCTGGGCCGGGCCTGGATCGGGACCGATTCCGGCCTCAACCGCCTCGACTCGAGCGACCTGACGGCCATCGAAACGGGGCGTGATCTCGTTCTCGTCTCGGCCCTCCTCGAGCATCCGCGCGGCGTCGTCTGGGTCGGTCATGCGGGCGGCCTGGGCCGGATCGTGGACGAGGTCTTCTCCTCCGTGCCGCTCCCGCTCGCCACCGACCAGGTGCGGGGGAACGACCGCGTCGTCGCCCTGGCGAAGATGGGCGACGCCGTCATCGTCGGATCGCACGCCGGGCTCTTCCGGGCCGATCGCGAGGGGAGGGTCGAGAGGATCGAATTCGATCTCGGTAACGAATGGCAGCGGAGCGCGAGGGTCACCTTCTGCCTGACCGAGAGTCGCCGTCACGGACTGCTCGCCGGCACCGCGGCCGGCACCTTCGTCGTGAATGAGCAGGGCCCGCCGACGCTGCTCTTCCGTCTGGCCGGGCTCGACGTGACCTTCGGGTTGCGATCGTCCAGGGCGATGCAGGAACTGGCCGACGGCCGCATCGTCGTCAGCAATTCCGTGCAGACCCTCGTCTTCGATGTCGAATCCGGCCTCCTCGAGCCGCTCGTCACCCGAGCGCACCCCGAGGGGCAGATCCCGGGGGCGCTCTGCTTCGGGCTCTCGGGCGATGGCGTGCTCTGGGTCTGTTCATCGAGCGGCCGGCTCCTGCGCTGGAACCCCCGGGACGACGAGCTGCATTTCCACGACTTCCAGATCGCCAACCTCCCGTCGCGACCGGCGCGCGTCCCCGTCTTCCACCTGCTCCGGTCCGAGGGCGGCGTCACCTGGTTGAGCACGCCGGAAGGATTGCTCTACTTCAGCGAAGAGCCGGCCCTGCCGGTGCTCCACCTGCCGCAGGATCGCGACGGCGACGGTCAACGCGCCGTCCTTCACCTGGTCGTCGATGGCGCGGGCCGCAGCTGGATCGCGGCCGCGTCGGACGGACTCCAGCGCATGGACCCGGACGGGTCGATTCACGTCGTCGATCTGCCCGGAGGTCTCCGCGGCGAGATCCTCGTGCTCCGTCCCGACCTCGAGGGTCGCGTCGTCGGGCTCACGGCGGCGGGCGGCGTCTTCCGCTCCGACGGCGAGCAGGTCGCGGCGGTCGAGATTCCCGATCTCGGCCTGCCGAGCGGCACCAGGATTCGTGATCTCCTGCTGCGACCCGACGGGAGCCTCCTCCTCGCGACCGATCTGGGCCTCGCCGAGGTCGATCGCAGCGGCGAGTTCCGCGAACTCGTGCACGGGAACGACCTC
>JBFIHP010000007.1:0-17005 GCA_041601735.1 Planctomycetota bacterium
GCCCCATCAACTACGGCGACGGCGACGAGCCGGTCTTCATCGGCCGCGACATGGGCAAGCAGGCCCATTACTCCGAGGGCACGATCGACGTCATCGACGCCGAGGTCCGACGGATCATCAACGAGGCCTACGAGGAGACCAAGGTCCTCGTCGAGGAGAATCGCGACAAGCTCGAGATCATCGCCGAGAACCTCCTCGAGTACGAGGTGCTCACCCGCGAGGAGATCGAGGGTCTCATGGCTGGCCGGACGGTCGAGGAGGTCCGGGCCGACGAGATCGAGAGTCGCATGAAGGTCGAGAAGGCCGCGGCCGACGAGACCCCCCGAAGCCAGCCCGCGCTCAAGCCGGACCCGGAGCCGGACCCCAAGCTCCCGCCGGGCCTCGCCGGCGAAGGGGCCTGATGCCGCCGGTGGCGGTGCGGCTCGAGACGCGCAGGGGCGTCCTCGAGCTCGGCCCCGAGACCCGCGTCGCCGGCATCCTCAACCTGACCCCCGACTCCTTCTCGGACGGCGGCCGCTTCCTCGACCCGGAGGCGGCCGTCGCGCATGCCCGCTCGATGGCGAGAGAGGGCGCGGCGATGATCGACCTCGGCGCCTGCTCCTCGCGCCCCGGCGCCGAGCCCTGCTCCGAGGCCGAGGAACTCGACCGGCTGCTCCCGGTCCTGGAGGTCCTGACGCGCGAGCTGGCGATCCCCATCTCGATCGACACCTGTCGCGCGGAGGTCTTCCGGTGCTGCCACGAGGCCGGCGCCGACATCCTGAACGACATCTCCGCGGCCGGTTTCGATCCGGCCATGCCCGAGGTCCTCGCCGCGACCGGGGCGCCCGCGATCCTCATGCACATGCAGGGCGAGCCCCGGACCATGCAGGACGCGCCGCGCTACGACGACGTCGTCGCCGACATCAGGGCCGACTTCGCTTTAGTCCTCGAACGCCTCGACGGTTTCGGTGTATCATGCGACCGGATCGTGCTGGACCCGGGTATCGGTTTCGGCAAGACTCTCGAGCACAACCTCGCCATCCTGCGTCGGATCGAGGAGTTCCACGTCCTGGGGCGGCCGCTCATGGTCGGCGTCTCGCGCAAGAGCTTCCTCGGTCGTCTCCTCGATCGCCCGCATCCCGCCGATCGCGATCACGGGACCCTGGCCACGACGGTCTGGTTGCGCTCGCGAGGAGTCCAGCTCGTGCGCGTGCATGACGTCCGGGCGGCGGTGGATGCCCTGACGATTTCCCGGCACCTCGAGGAAGAAGGAGTCTCGTGATTCCGAGCCCGCAGACCATCATCGAGATCCTGCTTCTCGCGCTGATCTACTACGGATTCATTCGCCATCTCCAGGCGATGCGCGGCGGCGGTCTGCTCGCGGGGTTCATCATCCTGATGGCGACGGCCTTCGTCGTCTTCGGTCTCGCGCTGCGCAACCTCGAGATGCCGCACATCTCCTGGCTCGCCCAGGCGGCCCTGCCCGCGCTCGGCATCGCCCTGCTCGTCATCTTCCAGCCCGAGCTGCGGCTGGTCATCTCGCGCATCGGCAACATCCGGCTCGTTCGCCTGATCGAGCGCTTCTTCGGCGCCGACGCGCCCAAGCAGAAGGAGCGCGTGATCGAGGCCATCGTCAACGCCTGCGACTTCCTCTCGCGAACCAGCACCGGCGCCCTCATCGTCATCCAGAGACGCGAGGGCATCGAGGGCTTCAACTCCGGCGGAACCCTGCTCGACGCCGAGATGAGCGCGCGCCTGCTCGAGAACATCTTCTACAAGGGGGCACCGCTTCATGACGGAGCGGTGCTCGTCATGGGCGGTCGGATCATGTACGCGGCCTGTCACCTGCCGTCGCCCGCCGGCGAGAACCCCTATCTGACCCACGATCTCGGCACCCGTCACCGGGCGGCGCTGGGGCTCTCCGAGCAGTCCGACGCGATCGTCGTGGTGGTCTCCGAGGAGACGGGCCGGATCTCCCTCGCCGAACACGGCCAGCTGAAGCTCGGCGTCGATCTCGCGCGGCTCAGGGCCGAGATCTCGGCCGGCATCGACGTCCAGCTCGAGGCCGGAGATCTCGACGGGCCCCGCGAACGGGCCGACTCGATCAAGAAGCACGACGAGCAGCTCTCGAAGTCCGGGCACAGTCAGGTCATCGACCTGAGCCGCGAGGCGGCGCCCCAGCAGCCGGCGGAGATCAAGAAGTGAACCAGCTGAAGAGTTTCCTGGTCTCCCTGGTCACCGAGCACCTCCTGGCCAAGTTCTTCGCCATCGTCTTCGCCACCGCGACCGTGCTCCTGATCGAACGCGAGATCACGACGCCGATCGCCTATGTCGATGGCCGCGTGCCCAACTTCGTGGGCCGCCGACCCGATCGGGTCGATGACGATTCGGCCTACGTGATCCTCCAGGCGGAGCCCGGCGTCTGGGTCGATCGACCGCCCTCCGCCCTCAAGATCCTCGTCTCGGGTCCGAAGAACGAGAAGGCCACCTTCGACGCCAACCCGGTGATCCGCCTGCGCATCCGCCAGGAGCAGATCCCGCCGGGCGAGGGCCTCGAGATGCGCAAGATCCTCCTCGACGAGAAGTCCTTCGAGTCCGACGTCAAGGATCTGGTCGTGCGCCTGCTCGAGCCACTCGAACTCACCGTGGACCGGGTCGTGACCCGTTCGGACGTGCCGGTGCGGATGCTGCCGCCGGCGAACCTGCCCGAGAATCGCATCTTCGACGAGGATCGCTCGCAGCTCCGGCCCGGCGCCGTGACGATCCGCGGGCCGCGATCGGTGGTCGAGAGCTACGGCGACGGCCAGCGCGTGACCCTCGTCCTCGATCGCAGCGGGCCCCGGGCGGCGATCGAATCGGGTCAGGAGTATCCCCTGAAGCTCTCCGACGACATCCTGCAGCGCGGCGTGACCCTGGCGTCGGGCGCGAGTCCGAAGGTCGTCCTCGCCCTCAGGACGCCGGCCTTCGAGAAGATCAGGCTGGGCGACCTGCCGATCCACTGGAGCCTGACCGAGGAGGTGCGCGGCGCCCTCGCCGCCGGCGAGCTGGCGATCACGCTCGACAACAGCTTCGTGCGCGAGGCGGACGTCGTGCTCGAGGGACCGCCCGAGATCGTGAAGCAGCACGAGGGCGATGAGAAGCGCAAGCGGCTCGCGCAGCAGATCTACCTCATCGCCGATCCCAATCAGGACATCGCGACGCTCGGCGACGCAGACAAGGTCACCTCGATCCGCCTGCAGGCCATCGGCGTTCCGACCGGCTTGAAGGCCAGCCTCGACCCGGCCACACTGGTGATCACGCTGAGCAGGCGTGATTCCGAGAACAACTGAGCTGAGAGAGCGACCTTGCACCAGAGACGTTACTTCGGGACCGACGGGATTCGCGATCTCGCCAACAGCGGCCACCTGACCCCCGACATGGTCCTGCGGATCGGCCACGCCATCGGACGGGTCGTCCACGAGAACGCCCGCGGGGAGCGCAAGCCCTCCGTGCTCATCGTGCGCGACACGCGGGTCTCGGGCCCGATGATCCAGGGCATCCTCGGCGGCGCCATCCTCGCGCACGGCGTCGACGTCCACGACGCCGGCGTCCTGCCGACCCCGGCAGCGGCCCTGCTCGTGCGCCGGCACCCCTTCGACCTGGGCATCGTCGTCTCGGCCTCGCACAATCCGATGCCCGACAACGGTGTCAAGATCTTCGGATCCGACGGCCGCAAGCTCTCCGACGACACCGAGCTCGACATCGAACGCTACATCGACAAGGCGGCCAGTCGCGACGTCGACTTCACCGGTCGCGACATCGGGCGCCACGTGTCCTTTCCCGAGGGCTCCGACCTCTACCTCGACGCGATGGTCGAGGAGCTGTTCCGGGACCTCGACCTGACCGGCGCCCGCGTCGTCATCGACTGCTCGAACGGCTCCGGCAGCAAGATCTCGCCGCGCATCCTCGCCGCCCTCGGCGCCGAGGTCTTCGCCGTCAACCACGAACCTGACGGCTACAACATCAACGATCAGGCCGGCGTCTTCTTCATCGAACGCGTCGGCGAACTCGTCCGCGAGCAGAAGGCCCACTGGGGCATGGCGCTGGACGGCGACGGTGACCGTGTGCTGATGGTGGACGAGAACGGCGAGGTCCTGGACGGCGATCGCATCCTCGCGATCCTGGCGCGGCGGCTGCCCGCCGACAATCGTCAGGTCGTCGCCACCGTCATGAGCAATCTGGGCCTGAAGGTGCTCCTCGAGAACATCGGGGTGAAGCTGCACCAGACGGCCGTCGGCGATCGCTACGTCGCCGAGAAGATGGAGTCCAGCGGCGCCGTCGTGGGCGGCGAGCAGAGCGGTCACATCATCCTGAAGGAGGACGGCGCCTGGTACGGCGACGGCCTCTACACCGCGCTCCAGGTGGCCCGCGTCATGCGCGACGAGAAGGCGCCGCTCTCGAAGCTGGCCGCTGCGATGGAGCGCTTCCCGCAGGTGCTGAAAAACGTCCGGGTGAAGGAGAAGCCGGCCATGACCGAGCTCAACTCCGTGCAGGAGGCGCTGCGCAAGCATCAGCTCGCGCTCGGCGACGAGGGCCGCATCCTGCTGCGCTACTCCGGTACCGAGATGCTCGCCCGGGTCATGGTGGAAGGCCGCTCCCGTGATCGCATCGACGCGATCGCCGACGACCTCGCGGCGCTTCTCGCCGCCGAGATCGGCGCCTGAGGAGCGCCGCTCTGACAGAGCGGCATTCGCAGGTCCAGGAGCTTCGATGGCCGACCTGTCTGGTCGGCGCTCCAGGAGCGCTCCAGGGCTTGCAGCCCCGGCAACGCCCGGCTCGCCTGTCCTTCCATCCCCCCGGATCTCTACAATCGACGCGTTCCGACCGGGGAGGGTCGATGAGTCCGCAGCAACCGCCCGCCATGCGCGCCTGGGCCGAGGTCGATCTCGGCGTCATCGCGCGCAACGCCGAACGCATCATGGCTCGCAACCCGGGCCGCGCCCTCATGGGCGTGATCAAGGCCGACGCCTACGGCCACGGTGCCGTGCCCGTCGCGCGCACCCTCGAGCGGATCGGCGCCGTGATGGCCGGCGTGGGCGACTCGCGCGAGGCGATCGAGCTCATCCGGGCCGGCATCCGCATCCCCCTCCTCATCCTCGGCGCGATCGTCGACGGCGAGATGCCGGCCGTGATCGCCCATGACATCCGGACGACCATCCACTCGCGGGATCGCATGCTCCTGCTCGAGAAGGAGGCCGCGCGTCAGGGGCGTGTCCACAAGGTGCACGTCAAGGTGGACAGCGGGCTCGGCAGGCTCGGGATGATGCCCGAGCGCGCCCTCGAGGTGGCACGCGAGATCGCCGCGTCACCCTGGCTGGAGCTGGAGGGGCTCTGCACCCACTTCGCCAACAGCCACCTCGACCACCTCGGCCGGACCAACGAGCAGATGAAGGTCTTCCGCGAGGTGCATCGGGTCCTGGCCGCCGAGCTGCGACCGATTCGCATCATCCACTGCCGCAACACCGCCGCCAGCTGGAATCCCGAGGTCGAGGACGAGATCTCCAACACGATCCGGGTCGGCGCGGCTCTCTACGGCATCCCGGGACCCACCGAGAAGCCCTATCCCTTCGAGCCGGCGATGAGCCTGAAGACCCAGATCATCTTCCTGAAGGACGTGCCGCCCGGAACGCCGATCGGCTACAACGGCAGCTTCGTCACCCGCGAGACGACGCGGCTCGCGACCCTGCCCATCGGTTACAACGACGGCCTGCCCGGCGGGGCCGCCGAACGAGGCGAAGTGCTGATCGCCGGCCGTCGCGCGTTGATCCGCGGGGCCGTCTCGATGGACTACACGACCGTGGACGTGAGCGCTCTGCCCGGCGTGCGGGTGGGCGACGAGGTCCTGGTCTTCGGCCGGGCCGAGCAGGGCGACCTCTCGCTCGTGGAGCTGGCCAAGCTGGCGGGAACGACCAACTACGCGGTGACCTGCGGCATCGGCAAGCGCGTCCAGCGCATCTACTCGACCTCGCAGGTCCCGCGGCGGGGCGGGGCGCCTCACTACTCGGCCGGGGCCTCGACCTGAGGAAATTGGCCCTTCTCCGGCCTCCTCCCGGCCCGATTTTGTCAGCGGGGCGCCGGGCGGCTACGATTTCCGGAGCGCGGTGACCCGGATCCGGTCGATGATCGGAGAGGGCGAGGGCGCGGATCGAGGGTTCAGGGAGTCCGGCCTTTGCGGCGGCGACACTGTTTTCTGCTGACGATCGTCTTCCTCGCGGGTCTCATCGCCCTCGACTGGGAGCTGGCGCGGCGACCCGGGAAGATCCAGACGGTCATCCGCCGCGAGATCGACAGCCTGTTCAAGGACCCGCCCACCAACTACGCGATCGACATCGTCAGTCCCACCGAGGTGCGCATCGACAGGATCGACATCCGGGCCGGCCGCCACTCCGACGACGAGTTCCTCACCTGCGAGACCCTGATCGCCCGGATCGACTTCTGGAAGCTCTTGCGCGGCGAACTGGAACTCGACCAGATCACCCTCCTCGAGCCCGAGTTGCACCTCCGCTGGGCGACCGACGGAGAGCTCAGTCTGCCCTCCATCTTCGCGCCGACCGAGTCCGAGGGCGACATCGCGGCGCCGGAGATCCTCGTCCAGGACATGAAGGTGCTCTTTCACGACGCGCCCTTCTGGGGCAAGCCGGTCGTCGTGGTCTCGGGCATCGATCTCGACATGCAGCCGAGCCTGTCGTCGAAGTCCTACCCCTACTTCCTGAAGGGCCGGATCCGTGACCCCTCCTTCGGTGATTTCGACCTCGAGGCGCACTTCGGCGGCGCCCAGCTTCGCGGCCTGATCTCGCAGCGCGACTTCAAGCTCGGTCCGAAGCACACCGCGCACCTCAGAAAGGGCATCCGCGAGACGATCGATCGGGTGAAGATGACCGAGGGCACCTTCGACCTCTCGGTCGAGTTCTTCGCGGACGACGTACTCGATCACATCGACTACGAGATCGTCGCCGAGATCAAGGACGTCCAGCTGTCCTACGAGTCCTGGCCCTTCGCGATCAGCGGCATGCAGGGCCGCCTGCGGATGGCGGACCTGAAGCTCACGGCCGACCTGCTCGAGTTCCAGCTCTCCGATGCGCTCGTCACCGTGAACGAGATGACCGTCGATTTCGACGGCGCGGAGCCGGGTTTCTCTCTCGCCGCGAGCGTCCGGGGCCTCCACCTCGAGGAGAAGGTGGCCGCCGACCTGATGCGGCTGCCGGAGCCCTTCCCCGACGTGGGCGAGTCGCTCGAGGCGCTCGGCATTCGTGGGCGCATCGATCTCGATCTCGACCTCAAGAAGGAGGTGGTGAAGGAGAACACGCGTCGCCCCGGAGACTCCGAGTCGCGGGTGATCGTGGATATCCTCGCCAAGTTCCGGGAGGCCGAGCTCACCTACCGGGGCTTCGCCGACGAGTCGGGCGTCCGGGAGGGTTATCCCTATCCCCTCGAGAGCATCGTCGGCACGGTTCGAATCCAGAACGACGGCCTCGAGTTCCGCGATCTCCGCTCGACCGTGCGCTCGCCGGACCTCATCGCCAACGGCTGGGTCACCTACGGTCGCGCCGATTTCGGTTTCTCGGTGGACATCCGCGGCTACGGCATCCACCTCGACGAGAAGGTGCGGATGACCCTGCCGGTCGGCGAGCGCGAGGTCTACGACAGCTACGAGCCCTCGGGGCCGGTGGACTTCGTCCTCCGGATCGACAATCCGCAGGGTCGCGAGGGCCCCCCCGACGTCCTGCTCGACGTCGAGCTCCAGGGCTGCGCCGCCCTGCCCCGGCTCTTTCCCTATCCGCTCGAGGATCTCCGCGGACATCTCGTCTTCGGCAAGACCGGCGGCACGCTGATCCAGGATCTGACCGCCAGCAACAAGCAGGCGCGGTTCAACATCGAGGGCGTCCTCGACCACTCTTCCGCGGTGAACGACCCGAGCTACACGCTCGACATCCGGGTCGAGGATCTCGCGGTAGACGACCATCTGCTC
Source organism: Planctomycetota bacterium (assembly GCA_041601735.1). Classification (GTDB taxonomy): domain Bacteria; phylum Planctomycetota; family DRQF01; genus JACKGY01. Next base: position 7,988 of record JBFIHP010000007.1, read on the forward strand.
ATCGGCCTGAGCGCCGAATTCCCCGACATCGCGAGCGAGATCCGGCGCTACAACTTCGCGGGACTGATCGACTTCGACTGTCAGATCAGCTCCGAGCAGGAAGGCGCGCTGAACCGCTTCGCGGCCGAACTCAAGGGCCTGGATTTCCGCTACGAGGAGTTTCCGAACGCGCACTGCCGCGACCTCCGCGGCCACATCGTCGCGCAGGGCGATCGCTTGCAGATCGACCGCGCCTCCTTCGATCTGGCGGACTGCAAGGTCGCCGCTTCGGGCTGGGTGGACATCAAGGAGGGCGGCGCTCACGACCTCTTCCTCGATTGTCCCGAGCTCCGCGTGAACGAGGAGACGCTCCGCATCGCCGAGGACGCCGCGCCCTTCATCGGCGATCTCGCCGAGCTGATGGACATCCAGGGCGGCGTGACCCTTTCGCTCAAGATGCGGAAGGGCTCGCGCGGCGAGCTGGTCCGGACCTCGGTCACCGCGCAGGGCCTGCGCATCGAGCTCAAGGAGCCCTCGCTCGTCTTCGAGGACGTCCACGGCAGCCTGACCGTGGATCGCTCGGGCGTTCACTTCGAGGGCTGGACGGCGGCCCTGCCCTACGGCGACGGCATCGAGGATCGCGATCGCCTGATCGTCAACGTGAACTCGGCCCGCTGGGACCGCGGTTCGAACGGCCACGCTGGTCTCGTCGGGGGCGAGGACGACCACCGGATCATCCTGCACGAGGTCGGTTTTCGCGACCTCATGCTCGACGAGCGCCTCTTCCGCCGGTTGCCCGAGGACTGGGCGCGGACGCTTCGCGACTGGAAGCTCGACGGCAGGCTCGCGGGAAGGCTGAAGGGCCTGACCTACCGCGCCGGGGAGGCCGGCTTCCACGGCGAGCTGATCCCCGGCGAACTCAGCCTGGACCCGGGCGTGCCGATCGGCCTGAACCACGGGCGCATCCTCATCGAGGACGGCGTCATCGGCGCCGACCGTTTCGACATCAAGGGCAGCCTCGAAGACGCCGATCTGAGCGTTCTCGACTTCCCCATGGTGCACGCCAAGGCCGTCTTCCAGGTCGATCATCGCTCGGTCGCCGTCCGCGAGCTGGCCGCGGATTGTCTCGGTGGTCGCGTCAATCCGAAGGAGACCTTCTTCGTGATGGACCACGGTATCGACGGCCACTTCGAGGCCTCGGCCTCGATGAGCGAGATCGATCTCTCGGAGTGGGTCGGGACTCGCGGCGGCGATCCGAAGCAGGTGTCGGGTCGCGCCACGGCGTGGGCCCGGATGGACGGACTCATGGGGAAAGACGCGACCTACCGCGGCCAGGGCGAGATGTGGTTGTCGGGGCGCAGGCTCTACGATCTGCCGCTCCTGGCCACGATCCTCCGTTTCCTGAACCTGGACTTCCTCGGGAACGACGGCGTGCAGACCGCTCACTTCGAATCCGAGATCAAGGACGAGAGGGTCCTGGTGAAGAACGCGCGCTTCGATGGTCCGGGAGTGCGCCTGCGCGGCGGCGGCCACATCGGATTCGACGGGATCGCACAGCTCGAGTTCAGCCCCAAGATCATCAAGCTGCTCGACCCGATCCCGCTCATCGGCGACATCGTCAACATCGCCACCGGATTCGTCGTCAGCAAGATCAAGATCACCGGGCCGCTCGAGGATCTTCGCGCCGAGGGCGAGAACTACATCACCGAGATGCTGCCGGGCGAGGAGGATTCGGGGCGACGATTGAAGCCTCGTCCGGTCGAACCGGAGAGGGAGTGATGAAGGACCTCTACTGCGTGATCATGGCGGGAGGCTCCGGGACCCGCTTCTGGCCGGCCAGTCGCCGGACCCTGCCCAAGCAACTCCTCGGCGTCGAAGGTGATCGCAGCCTCGTCCAGGCCACCCTCGATCGCATCCCGGCCGAAGTCGGGCGCGAGCGCACGATAGTCGTGACCAATGCCGATCAGGTCGGGGGCCTCATCGCCCAGGCCGATCTGCCCATCGAGAACGTGCTCGCCGAGCCCGTCGGTCGCGACACCGCGGCCTGCATCGGACTCGCGGCCACGCTGATCGAGAAGCGTCATCCCGGCGCCACCATGGCGGTGATGGCCGCCGATCACGTCATCCACCCGCACGAGCGCTTCAAGGCCGCCATCCTCCGTGCCGGGCGCTTCGCCGCCGAGTTCGACGCGATCGTGACCATCGGTCTCGTCCCGGACCACCCGGCCACGGGCTACGGCTACATCGAGCTGGGTCATGAGGTCGAGCCCGGCATGCACGAGGTCGCGAGCTTCAAGGAGAAACCGGACCTCGCGACCGCGAAGTCCTTCCTCGAGCGCGGCGGATTCCTCTGGAACGGCGGCATCTTCGTCTGGAAGGCGGCGCGGATCCTGCGCGAGATCGCGGCGAGTCTTCCGGAACTGGCCCGAGGACTCGAGCAACTCGTGCCCTCGCTCGACGGGCCGCGCCAGCAGGCGGCGCTCGAGAAGGTCTACCCGAAGCTCGCGAAGATCAGCATCGATCACGGCGTGATCGAAAAGGCCGACCGTCGCTACTGCCTCGCCGCGGACTTCGAGTGGGACGACGTCGGCTCCCTGGCCGCGCTCGCCCGCCACAACTCGAAGGACGAGGCCGGAAACACCATCCTCGGCGACGTCCTGACCCTCGATTCGGCCAACAACATCGTCGACAACCGCAGCCCCGGCCTGGTCGCCCTCCTCGGAGTCGAGGACCTCGTCGTGGTGCGTTGCGGCGACGCGGTCCTCGTGGCACGACGCGGCCAGGAGGAGCGGGTGAAGGAGATCGTGCAGCGCCTGCACGAGGCCGGCCGCGAGGAGTTCCTGTGAAGGGACGCCTGCTCGCCCTCGACTACGGCAGCAAGCGGATCGGCGCGGCGCTCAGCGACCCTCTCCGCGTCCTGACCCGGGCCTGGGGGCTGATCGAGCGCGAGAAGGAGGGCGAGGCCCACCTCGACACGATCCGCGCCATCATCGCCGAGGAGCAGGTCACGGCCATCGTCCTCGGCCTGCCCCGCAACGCCGACGGCAGCGAAGGGCCGATGGTCGCCGCCGTCCGGGCCTTCGGCGCCCGCCTCGAGGAGGTCACCGGTCTGCCCGTCCACTACAGCGACGAGAGCTACTCCTCGCTCGAAGCCGACGAGATCCTGCGCGAGAAGCATCGCGATCCGCGCAAACGCAAGGCCGAGCGCGACGTCATCGCCGCCCAGATCATCCTCCGCCATTTCCTCGAATTCGGCTGCTAGGCGTCAGACCCGAAACCGCCGCCTTCCGGCGGCTTCGCGTCTGACGCCGATCGGGCGGGACGCGGCGGAGTCGCGTCCGACGCCTGTGGTGCCCTTATTAACTACCTTTGGCCCATGTACTTGAGGGCGTCGCGAGCGTCGTCCCAGGTCGGAAGGTCGGCGAGGAGGCGGAGGAGGTGCTCGGCCTCGCGGGGGGCGAGCCGGCCGTCGGCGAGGACGGCCTCGGCGCGGTTGCGGAGGGTGTCGCGCGCGATCGGGCTGAGGCGGTCCGCCTCGGCCAGATCACGGGCCCCGGCCAGACCGTCCCGGAGTCGGGTCCGCAATTCGGGCGGGAGCTCGGCGTCGAGGGCCTCGATCGCGCGGCCGGTCTCGGCGACGATGCGGCGGGTCTCCAGCCCGGCGAGGGCGCGGCAACCGAGGCGCGCGCCCCCGAGGACCAGGGCCGAGAGCGCGGCCGCGAGGAGGATGCGACGGGGTCCGGGCATGGCGGAATCATAGTCGCCGGCCGGCGCTCGGGAAGCCGCGGAGAGCCGCTCCGGGCCGGTTTGTCTTCACCGGGCTCCCTGCTATAATCCGCCGCACATCAGGGAGAAGGTCTGGCCATATCGTCCAAGGTCTTGTCCCAGCGCGGTTTGGACCACGAGGGTCCGCCGCGTGCTCGCTCTCGGCTACCTCGTGCTGGGTATCCATCCGTCACCACGTCGCGGTCTCCCGGAATCGGTCCGGATGCGACCTGAGGGGGGACTCTCGGCACCGGGGCGAATCGAGGCGGGCGGCCCCAATCGCCCACGTCGGGCGACGGGCACATCGACGAATCGAGAGAACCAGATCCGATGAGCGAGACCAAGAGCAAGGGTGAGGTGATCACCGAGAATCGTACGCACGAGGGCGACACCGGTTCGCCCGAGGTTCAGATCGCGTTGCTGTCAACGCGCATCGCGCACCTGACCGAACACCTCAAGACCCACAAGAAGGACAACACCTCCCGTCGCGGCCTGCTGATGATGGTCGGCAAGCGTACCCGCCTGCTCCGCTATCTCTGGCGCAAGGATCCCGTTCGCCACGACACCATCGTCGCGCGTCTCGGCATCCGCTCCAGCATGAACAAGGCCTGATCCGAGGGGTCGTCCACCAAAGAGGAACGAATGAAACCAGTCACAGTTGAAATGACGCTCGGTAGCCACCGCCTCAAGTTCGAGACCGGCTACCTCGCGAAGCAGGCGGCGGGCTCCGTGGTCGCCACCATGGACGACACGATCGCCTTCTCGTCCGTCTGCACCGCCGATCCCCGTCCCGGGATCGACTTCTTCCCGCTGAGCGTCGACTACCGCGAGAAGCTCCAGGCGGCGGGCAAGTTCCCCGGCGGCTTCATGAAGCGCGAGGGACGGCCGTCCAACAAGGAGATCCTGACCTGCCGGCTCACCGATCGCCCCGTGCGACCGATGTTCCCGGAGGCCTACAAGGACGAGGTCCAGGTCTGCTCCTTCGTCGTCCAGGTCGATCGGATCAACGATCCCGACATCGTGTCGATGAACGCCTCCTTCGCCGCCCTCCACCTCGCCGACATCCCCTTCGAGGGTCCCCTCGGCGCGGTCCGGGTGGCCCGCGTGAACGACAAGCTCGTCGTCAATCCGACCTTCGAGGAGCGTGGTCAGAGCGAGCTCGAGATCATCGTCGCGGGTACCCGTGACGCGATCACCATGGTCGAGGGCACCTGCGCCGAGATCTCCGAGGATCTCTTCCTCGAGGTCCTCGACTTCGCCCACGACCACGTGCGCAAGATCTGCGCCACGATGGACGAGTTCCTGGCCAAGACCGGGCGCAAGAAGACCGGCTGGACCGCCCCCGGCGGCGCTCGCCACCCGATCTACGATCACATCGTCTCGAGCGGCGAATACGACGCGCGCATCGAGAAGGTGCTGCTGACCGAGGGCAAGCACGAGCGTACCGCCGCCGTGAAGGCCCTGCGCACCGAGATCATCGACTCGCTGGTCAACGCCGATGAGGCCGACGCCGACGAGAAGATCAAGACGGCGAAGACCGCCTGGCACGACCTCGAGGCCAAGGTCGTCCGTCGCATGCTCCTCGAGAATCGCCGCGTCGACGGCCGCAAGAGCGACCAGATCCGCCCGATCCACATCACCGCCGGCTGGCAGCCGCGGCTCCACGGCTCGGCGGTCTTCACCCGCGGCGAGACCCAGGCCCTGGTCGTCTGCACCCTGGGCACGCTCAAGGATCAGCAGATCGTCGACGGCCTCGACGCCGAGTACTCGAAGAAGTTCGACTTCCAGTACAACTTCCCGCCGTACTGCGTCGGTGAGGTGAAGCCGATTCGCGGCGTGTCCCGGCGCGAGATCGGACACGGCAATCTGGCCGAGCGCTCGCTCATGCCGGTGCTGCCCGAGCCGGTGGACTTCCCCTACACCATCCGCCTGATCAGCGACATCCTCGAGTCGAACGGCTCGTCGTCGATGGCCTCCGTTTGCGGCGGCACGCTCGCCATGATGGACGCCGGCGTCCCGATCAAGCAGCCGGTCGCCGGCATCGCGATGGGCCTCCTGAAGGAGGGTGACAAGGTCGTCGTCCTGTCGGACATCCTCGGCTCCGAAGACCATCACGGCGACATGGACTTCAAGGTGGCCGGCACCGGTCGCGGCATCACCGCCGTCCAGATGGACATCAAGGTGAAGGGCATCTCGAAGGAGGTCATGGCCCGCGCCCTGTCGCAGGCCAAGGACGGCCGTCTCCACATCCTCAAGGAGATGATGACCGCGCTGCCGCGGCCCGCCGCCTCGATCTCCCAGTACGCGCCCCGCCTGATGCTGATGATGGTCCCGGTCGAAAAGATCGGACTGATCATCGGCCCCGGCGGCAAGAACATCAAGCGCATCCAGGAGGAGACCGGCGCCAAGATCGAGATCGAGGACGACGGCGCGGTGCACATCTCGTCGCTCGAGGGCGGCGGCGCCGAGGAGGCCAAGCGGCAGATCGAGATGATCATCGCCGAGGTCGAGGTCGGCCAGATCTACAACGGTCGCGTCGTCTCGATCAAGGACTTCGGTGCCTTCGTCGAGATCCTCCCCGGTCAGGAAGGCCTCTGCCACGTCTCGGAGCTCTCCGACGAGTACGTCTCGAAGGTGGCCGACGTGGTCAAGCTGGGCGAGTACATCGACGTCAAGGTGATCGCCCGCGACGAGCAGGACCGAATCAAGCTGAGCCGCAAGGCCGTGCTCATGGAGCGCAAGGGCTGAACGGAGGGGCGTCGCGTGCGGCGCCCACCGTCTCGTTCCTGCGTGACGTCAAGGTCAACATGAAGGGCGGCCTACCCTGGCGGTAGCCGCCCTTTTTTTTCGAAGCAGCAGAAGCCCGAAAGGGAGATCGATGTCCACCACCCTCGAAGACATGCGGACGCACTACCGCCACTGGGAGAAGATCAAGGATCTCGTCGACCAGTGCATCGACATCATGCTCAATCACCGTCAGAGCGGTCACCCGGGAGGGAGTCGCTCGAAGGTGCATGCGCTGGTGATGACCACGCTCTCGGGCGCCATGCGCTGGGACATCAGGCATCCGGAGAAGCGCTTCGCCGATCGCTTCGTCCTGGTCGCCGGTCACACGAACCCCGTGGTCTACGCCACCCTCGCCGTCTTCAACGAGGCGCTCCGCGCCCGTCACGAGAAGACGAAGGACGCGCGCTACCTCGTGCCGAACCCCGAGGAGTTCGCGCTCTACCCCGAGGATCTCCTCAACCTCCGTCGGCGGGGCGGACTGCCGGGTCACGCCGAGATGGAGGGCAAGACACTCTTCTTCAAGGCCAACACCGGCCCGACCGGTCACGGCAGCCCGGTCGCGCTCGGTCAGGCCCTGGCGCTGAAGCGCGCCGGCTGCGAGGAGGTCAAGGTCTTCGCCTTCGAGGGTGAGGGCGGTCACACGGCCGGCGCCATCCACGAGACCAAGAACTCGGCCTGGGGCCTCGGCCTCTCCAACCTGATCTACGTCCTCGACTGGAACGACTTCGGCATCGACAACCAGGCCATCTCGGACGTCGTCCACGGCACGCCGCAGACCTGGTTCGAGAGCTACGGCTGGAAGACCGCCGGCTCGACCGAACTCGAGGACTGGGAGTCGATGGGTCGCGCCTTCCACGAGGTCATCTGGGGCGACAATCCCGGCGGCGTCCCGCGCGCCTACTGGTATCGCTCGCGCAAGGGCCGCGGCTACGGCGTCTACGACAACAAGTCCCACGGCGCCGCGCACAAGCAGAACAGCGAACTCTACTGGCAGACCAAGAAGGACTTCGCCGACAAGTACGGCGTGACCTTCGAGGCCATGGGGCAGGGTGCCCCGTCCTCCGCCGAGGAGGCGAGGCGCCAGGCCGCCGTCAACATCGAGCGCGTCATGGACGTGCTGCGCAAGGACGAGGAGCTCCTCACCTACCTCTCGGACCGCCTCGTCGCGATCGGCGACTCGGTGCCGGAGGAGATTCCCACCTTCCGGATCAAGACGATGGCCGACCCGCTCCGCGATCCGGTCATCGCCGATTACGAGAACTACCCCGAGGCGGTCTACGCCAAGCCGGGCACGAAGTCGCCCAACCGGGCCGGCCTCTCGTCCTTCGGCGCCTGGATCAACTCCTACTGCAAGGAGAAGTACGATCGCCCGCTGGTCATCGCCTGCGCGGCGGACCTCGCCGACTCGACCAACATCTCGGGATTCGCCAAGGACTTCGAGGGCAAGGCCAACTACGGCTGGTTCGATCGCCAGAAGAACACCGAGGGCGTGCTCCTGCCGCAGGAGATCACCGAGTTCACCAACTCGGGGTTGATGTGCGGAGCCGCGGGCGTCAACTTCTCCGACAAGCCCTTCGAGAACTGGGTCGGCTTCATCGGCGCCTGCTCGACCTACGGCTCCTTCAGCTACCTGAAGTACGGGCCGATGCGCCTGTTCAGCCAGACGGCCGAGGACAGCCAGATCAAGATGGGCAAGGTCATCTGGGTCGCCGGCCACTCCGGCCCCGAGACGGCCGAGGACAGCCGGACCCACTTCGGCATCTTCGCCCCGGGCGTGACCCAGCTCTTCCCCGACGGCCACGTCGTCAACCTGCACCCCTACGAGCACAACGAGGTGCCGCCGATGCTCGGCGCCGCCCTGCAGACCGAGTGCGCCGTGATCGCCCTGCACCTGACCCGTCCGGCGGTCGAGATCATGGATCGCAAGGCGCTCGGCGTCCCGAGCCACACCGCGGCCGCGAAGGGCGCCTACGTCGCGCGCGAGTTCAGCAAGGGCAAGCCGAAGCAGGGCGTCGTGATCGTCATCGGCACCAGCCCGACGATGGCCATGATGGAGATCCTCCGCGACAAGGCCCTCGACAAGGCCGGCCTCAACCTGAAGGTCGTCTTCGCCCCCTCGCGCGACCTCTTCATGCGGCAGTCGAAGGACTACCAGGACTCGGTGCTTCCGGAGACCGAATGGCAGGATGCGATGGTCGTCTCGAACGCGGCGCGCCGTCTCGTCCGGGACTGGATTCCCAGCAAGTTCAGCGAGCCCTACACGGTCACGCCGGATCACGACGACCGCTGGCGCACCGGCGGCAGCCTCGACGAGATCCTCGACGAGTCGCACATGACGGCGCCCTGGATCATGAAGGGCATCGAACGCTTCGTGGCGGACCGCCCCAAGCGCAAGGCGGCCATGAAGGCGGCGCTCGACGCGATGAGCTGAGCGCCGGGCTCTCTCGACCTACTCGTGGCCCCGCGGTCGGCCGAACCCGGGGGCGC